>JAYVKT010000189.1:0-4061 GCA_043768195.1 Chitinophagaceae bacterium
TCTTTCTTTTGGCAATTCAATTGTTCAGAGTACAAGTTCCTGCCGCTTAGTGTTAACAGTTACAGAAGCCGCCTTACTTTTATTGGTTGAGCTAATAAAAACAAAAAGCAGGATGATGGATAATCCTACACTCAGGGCTATCAGTAAGCGGCTATTGTAGCCTTTGCGAAGATCATAAGCACCATACTCTTTGTTACGGTTCTCGAAAACAATGTCGAGAAGATTTGCTTTTAAAATTTCACTGTTTGTCATAGTGGTGTGTTTGGTAATTAGATGCTGAATAGCTACAAAATCCATAAGTTATTATGAAAAACTGCGAGCCGTGAGTTGCGGGTTACGAGACTTAGAATCACAGCTTTTCCTCTAATACATAAATTAACCTAAACGACCTTACTCGTAACCCGAAACTCACAACTCATAACTATATTTGCTTTATGAAAATTTTAATGGTTTGTCTTGGAAATATCTGCCGCAGTCCGTTGGCAGAAGGCATTCTGCAGAACAAGGCTTTTACCGCAGGTTTAACATGGAGTATCGAAAGTGCAGGCACCAATAGCTATCATACTGGTGAGCCACCGCATCCATTGTCGCAGAAAGTGGCGAAACTAAATGGCATTGACATCAGCAAACAAAGAGCAAGGAGATTTACGGCTACAGATTTTGAAGTATATGATAAAATATATGCGTTGGCAGAAGATGTGATGGAGGATATGAAACGCATTGCCGGAAAAAAATTTGATGCATCAAAAGTGGCGTTGCTGATGGATGAATTATATCCAGGGGAAAATATGGATGTTCCAGATCCCTATTATGGTTCTGAAGCAGGTTATCATCAGGTGTATAAAATGATTGATGAAGTGTGTGATGAAATAATTGAGAAATACAAAACCCCAACTTTACATGAAATAAAGTTGGATAGCTTCAGAAAAACTAATCTATAAACATTAAATACCCCTTTAGGGGATAGGGGCATGGCAAAACCATCATTACCACAAGGAACAAGAGATTTCGGACCAGATGTAGTCCGTAAGAGAAATTATATTTTGAATACAATAAGAAATGTATTTGAGCTGTATGGTTTTCAACCGTTGGAGACACCGGCGATGGAGAATATTGAGACTTTGATGGGAAAGTATGGAGAGGAAGGAGATAAACTGATTTTTAAAGTTTTGAACAATGGCCTTGATAATCCGGAGAAAGAAAAACAGCTGAGAGAAGATTTTGAAAAAATATTGGATGGAAAGAATGTAAAAGGAATTACCGAAAGAGCATTAAAATATGACCTCACCATTCCTTTTGCCCGTTATGTAGCAATGAATCATACTCAGCTCACTTTTCCTTTCAAACGTTATCAGATACAACCTGTGTGGAGAGCCGACCGGCCACAAAAAGGAAGATACCGGGAGTTTTATCAATGCGATGCCGATGTGGTGGGAAGTAATGCATTGCTGAATGAAGTGGAATTGGCTATTATTTATTCAACAGTTTTTAAAAAACTAAATATTCCTGTTGAAATAAAAATCAATAGCCGTAAAATTCTTGTTGCCTTAGCAGAAATATGCGGGGGTGCTGATAAACTGACAGACATTACTGTCGCCATTGATAAATTAGATAAGATTGGGTTAGATAAAGTAAAAGAAGAATTATATAGTCGCTGGTTAGACATAAATCAAGTTACAATTATTGAACAATACCTATCCATTTCTGGCAATAATAATGAAATACTAAGAGGACTCTCTACATTATTAAGTAATACGAATTCGGGTAAAAAGGGTATTGAAGAAATGAATTACATGCTTGAGAATCTTAAATCGCAAATTTCAAACATTAAACTTGACCCCACTCTTGCAAGAGGACTTAACTATTACACAGGAATCATTTTTGAAGCCAAGGCACCTTCCAGAGTAACCATCGGCAGCATAGGCGGCGGTGGCCGCTACGATGACCTGACCGGTTTATTCGGCGTTCCCGATATTCCGGGGGTTGGTATTTCCTTTGGGGTTGATAGAATTTATGATGTAATGGAAGAACTAAACCTGTTTCCGGCTGATGTGCATGCAGGAACACAAGTGCTGTTCTTTAATCTTGGTGAAGCAGAAAGTAAAGCAGTTTTTACCCTGATGCAGCAGCTTCGTAATAAAGGTGTGCGGAGTGAACTGTTTCATGAACAATCAAAATTTGACAAACAGTTCAAGTATGCAGAAAAGAAAAACATTCCTTTTATTATCATTATCGGCGAAAAGGAATTAAAAGAAAATACCTGCAATATAAAAAACCTTGCTACAGGCCAGCAGGAAACAATTACAGCGGATGATTTATTAAACTATCATTTTTAAACAAAAAAGCCAGATTTTAAATCTGGCTTTTTGAATCTATACAGTAAAACTTAATTTAGTTTACGCAGTAGCTGAGTTGAAGACAAAAAATAAGTAAAATTTAATCCCTCCGTCTTTGTGCCTTCAATGTTTACATCACCAGCTACTATCTGAACACTGGTTACTTTACCCTCCGTTTTTTTAAATGTAGCAGTGCCTCCATAAGCTACTATTTCAAAAACACCAGGTGTAGAAGTTGGTTTAAATTCTGTGCTGCCCATTGCAGAAGCAGCCATCAGCAGCCCATTTTCAACAGTCACGGTTATTTCAGTTACCGGACTACCATCAGGAAATTTGTACTTGCCGGTATATTGTTGCAACGAGTCTGTTTGCGCATTCACAGCCAGAAAACCAAAAATCATAAACAGGGAAAGAAATGTTTTTTTCATATAGTGTGGTTTTTTATTTCCTGACGAAAATTACTGCAAAAAAGTTACAGCCAGCCATTATTTTATTGTAAGCCTTCATAAATTATGGCTGCTCCCTGCCCCACCCCTACACACATTGCAGCTAATCCGTATTTTGTATTCTGTCTCCTCATTTCATGGAGCAATGTGGCAGAAATGCGGACACCGCTACAACCCAGCGGATGGCCGATGGCAATGGCACCGCCGTTTACATTTACCTTATTTAAATCTAATCCCAGTTCTTTTATGCAGGCTATTGACTGCGATGCAAATGCCTCGTTCAATTCTGTCAAACCAATATCACTGATTTTTAATCCGGCTCTTTGCAGGGCTTTTTGTGTGGCAGGCACCGGTCCAATTCCCATAATGGACGGATCTACTCCTGCCACCGCCATGGAAACAATTTTTCCCAATGGCACCAGGTTATATTTTTTTACAGCTTCTTCACTTGCCAGCAGCATTGCCGCTGCACCGTCATTGATGCCCGAAGAATTGCCCGCCGTTACTGTACCATTTTTTATAAAAGCAGGTTTTAACCCTCCTAATTTTTCCAGCGATGTTTCCCGGGGATGTTCATCATTTACCACCCAACTGATAAGCCCTTTATTATTAAATTCAACCGCTGCTATTTCATCGGCCCATTTATCTGCTGCTTTAGCTGCAAAATATTTTTGTTGTGAGGATAAAGCAAAAACATCTTGTTCTTCACGGCCGATATTCCATTGCTTTGCTACATTCTCCGCCGTTTCACCCATTGTGAAGGGATGGTGTATGGCAGAGAGATTTTTATTTATAAACCGCCAACCCATCGTTGTATCAAACATTTCGGGAGAACGGCCAAAAGCTTCGGTACTTTTTGCAATTACAAAAGGAGCCCTGGTCATACTCTCTGCACCGCAGGCAATTATTAATGCTGCATCACCGCACATTACCTGCCGGGAAGCATCCATAATAGCCTGCAAACCCGATGCACATAAACGGTTGACGGTGTTGCCGCCAACTGTTACAGGCAACCCGGCCAGTAACGCCGCCATTCTTGCCACATTCCTGTTATCTTCCCCCGCCTGATTGGCGGCTCCGGCAATTACATCTTCAATAGCATTTATATCAACAGAAGGGTTTCTTTTTAGTAAAGCCTTAATAGCATGTGCCAGCAAATCATCAGGACGGATGGTGGATAAAGCCCCGCCATATTTTCCTATGGGAGTTCTGACAGTATCTATTATATAAACTGGTTTCATATTGATTAAATGTGGCTGCAAGATAAATGATTCATCAT
>JAYVKT010000190.1:0-4607 GCA_043768195.1 Chitinophagaceae bacterium
ATGATGCTGGAAATAGTAAAAAAATATGGTAATGATATTTACGATATTATTAAAACTATAAAAAACAAGCATGTTGAAAATGATGCTAAAGAAAAAGCAGAGGTTGTTTTTTCTACTGTGCATCGCTGCAAAGGAATGGAATATGACTCTGTGCATTTAGTAAAAGATTTTATTACAGAAGATAAAATAAAACGCCAGGTAGCAGATTTGGAAAATGATGAAAAGAAGATCAACAAACTTAATGAAGAAATTAATTTACTGTATGTAGCCATTACCCGTACAAAAAATACTCTTCACATACCTGAAGAATTATTACCCACCGATTTTCCAAAACTGGCGCAAATAAATATTATAAAGAAGGAAGAGCCAAAAGAAATTAAACCCGTAGTGATTGAAACGCCTAAATCAAAATATGGGTATTCAAAATATACGGGTACTTCTGGTAAAACTTTTTCGGTGGAATTGGTACGTACTAAACATAGTGAGGCTTACAAACCCTGGACACCGGAGCAGGATGAAAAATTAACGGAGCTTTTCAATAACAATGTTTCTGATTCGGAAATTATAAAACAGTTTGGCAGAAATGCCGGAGCCATACAATCAAGATTAAGAAAGCTGGGATTGAAATAAGTTTGCCCGCAGATTTCGCAAATTACGCAGATAAAATACAGTTTTTTATTCTGCGACATCGGCGTAATCTGCGGGACTATTTTTACAATCATCTTCCAAAATCATCCTGCACCCTAACTATATCATCTTCATCGCTTGGGTTTGCGGCATCCGTGTGACGCCAGATCTCGGCGATAATTCCCCAGCCGGATGTACCCAATAAACGGTGGCGTTCGCCCTGTTTTAATTGTATGATATCTCCGATATTTAAATCTTTGGTTTCTTTTTCTTCATCGGTATCGCTGGTTACAACACCTGCAACGCCGCCAATTAATTTCCATATCTCAGCACGGCGGTGATGGTATTGCCAGCTTAATCTTTTATCCGGCGCTACCACTAAAATCTTAGGGCTTAATTTGCCGGAAATATTTAATTCCTCTTTTGTAAGATGCGGAAAATATAAACTGATAAATTTTTCAGCTTCGTTTTCTTCAATCACAAAAAAACCTCCCCATGGCCTGGAGCTATCCTGTTTGTGAACTTTTAAATTTTTATGGTGCAGGTATTCTGCAACATTTTCAAAAACTAATTCTTTGGGTGTGTCAATGCTAAAATGCAATTGCATGGTAAAATTTTTGTATCTAACGTTAAGGTTTACAATTTATTGAGAAAGATAAAAATATTTTTAGAAAATTACCTTCCCATAAACACCATCAATATTTGTACATCACTTGGATTAACACCAGAAATTCTTGATGCCTGGCCCAATGTACGTGGCCTTATTTTTTTAAATTTCTGTTTGGCTTCTGTGCCTAAAGAAATCAATTTTTCGTAATCAAAATTATCCGGAATTATTAAATCTTCCAGCTGACTCATTTTGGCAACCAGCTCTTTTTCTTTCTCAATATAAGTTTCATATTTAAGTTGAATCTCTGCCTGCTCCAGTATGTCTTTATTAAAATATTTCAACGCCGTTTTTAAAGACGGAATGTATTCCATCATTTTTTCCAAACCAATATTTGGTCTTAATAAAACTTGCGCTGCCTTTTGTTTTGCAACTAACGGTGATGATTGTACGCTTTCTAAAAACGCATTTGTTTCTTCCGGTTCCAGGCTGATAGCAGCCAATATTTCTTTCAGTTTTTCTACGCCTTCTTTCTTTGCTTTTACCAATTCCATTCTTTGCTGCGAAGCCAAACCAAGGCGGTAACTTTTTTCTGTTAACCGCAGGTCGGCATTATCCTGGCGCAACAAAGTGCGGAACTCTGCCCGGCTGGTAAACATTCGGTAAGGTTCATCTGTACCTTTGTTAATTAAGTCGTCAATCAACACACCAATATAAGCTTCGCTCCTTTTCAGTACCACCGCTTCCTGTTCGCTGGCTTTTTGGTGGGCATTAATTCCCGCCATCAAGCCCTGGCAAGCGGCTTCTTCATAACCGGTAGTTCCATTTATCTGCCCGGCAAAAAACAGGTTTTCAATAAGCTTTGTTTCCAGGCTGAATTTTAACTGTGTAGGTGGAAAGTAATCGTACTCTATAGCATAACCCGGTCGGAACATCCTGCAGTTTTCAAAACCAATAACTGATCTAAGTGCTTGAAATTGAACACCTTCCGGTAATGAAGAGGAAAAACCATTCACATATATCTCTACCGTATTGAAGCCCTCCGGCTCAACAAACAACTGGTGCCTGTCTCTCTCTGCAAAGCGGTTGATCTTGTCTTCAATACTTGGGCAATACCTCGGCCCTGTCCCCTGTATTCTTCCCTGGAACATAGGGCTTTTTTCAAATCCCGTTTTTAAAATATCGTGTACTTCCGGACTTGTGTATGTGATAAAGCAGCTCCGTTGTTGTGCTGGTGTTATTTTTTTTGTTGGCAGATAGCTAAAACCTACCATTTCTTCATCTCCCTTCTGTTCTTCCATTTTGGAGTAGTCCAGGCTACGGCCATCAATCCTTGGCGGGGTTCCGGTTTTTAAGCGATCACTTTCAAAACCTAAGGACACCAATTGCTCGGTTATACCCGTAGCGGCCTTTTCTGCCATACGGCCTCCTCCCAGTTTCTTCTCTCCTATATGAATAACACCGTTTAGGAAAGTGCCATTGGTTAAAACCACTGATTTTGCCTTTATTTCATGGCCTAAACCCGTTACAACACCGTAAACACGGCCATTTTTTACCAAAAGCCCGCTCACCATATCCTGGTAAAAATCAACGTTCCGGGTGTTCTCCAGCATTTCCCGCCACTTACCTGCAAATAACATTCGGTCGCTTTGTGCTCTCGGGCTCCACATGGCCGGGCCTTTACTTCTGTTCAGCATTCTAAACTGAACCATGCTTTCATCGGTAACAATGCCACTATATCCACCCATGGCATCAATTTCTCTTACAATTTGCCCTTTGGCAATACCTCCCATGGCTGGATTACAGCTCATTTGGGCAATCGTCTGCATATTCATAGTAATCAGCAGCACTTTACTGCCCATATTAGCGGCAGCGGCGGCGGCTTCGCAACCGGCATGACCAGCCCCTACTACTATAACATCATATTCTGGAAACATGTGGCAAAGGTAGTTTAGAAATTATTTAGGTTATAAAGAAGTTTAAAGAGACATCATCTGGCCACCAAACTTTCTGAGTATCTCCCTTTCTAATAAGATATCCTTTAATGAAGCGCCTTGATTGAATTTTTCGAACTCACCCTGGTTTAAAGTGGCAATATTTTCGAGGTGTTCTTTATTATTGATGATAAAGTTCTCAATGGCGGGGTGGCTTTTAATATTAGAAACCTCTATTTGGGAGAGCTTATGAATCATTTTAAGACAAAACCCATATCCAGTTTTATCATACAGGTTCTGGAAATAAGGTTTTACAGCAACTACATCTATTCGGTTACCCCTGTTTTTGTTTAAGTCAAGCTTTTCTACCCTTATATTTATAAAATTCCAACAAAGCTTCAGGTCTTCTTTATTGTCAAAATCAAAGTAGGTAACAGGCACTATATGATCAAATTGCCAGGCTTTAGCAAAATTGTACCAGTTCAAATCTGTCGTAAACTGTAATTCAATCCAACCCCTGAAGCCATTTATATCCATACCAAAGTAAGGAGCATAAGCGGTAGCGGCTTTTTTCTCCAGTATATACCGTCTTAGAGCTAATTGCCACTTGCGCTTCTCCCTAAACTTTAGCAGGGCATCTGTTATATCTTCCTTTGGAGTCCATTTCTTTCTTTCCATTCCCAAATATATTATGTTTCCAGTTGAAACTGGGATTCGTGGAACCCAGCATTCTTTGGGTAAGATTGGATGAATTCAAAATGGGATTCGTGGAACATCACTTAAAATAAGCTTTCAAACACCTGTCTTCTGCCCCCCTCATATGCTTTGCATCCTTTGGCGTCTTATCCTTATACCCACAAAGATGCAGTGCGCCATGAAAAATAACCCGATGCAATTCTTCCTTAATAGTAACTCCCAAGGTTATAGCATTGTCTCTTACCCTATCAGTGCTAATGTAGATTTCCCCTGATATAGCTCCACCTGTTGGTTCAGACAAATCGAAAGTGATTATATCTGTGTAATAGTTATGCTTAAGATGAGATTTGTTGATCTTCAAAAGGTAATCATCTGAACAAAAGATATAGGTCAGGTTCTCCAGTTTTTTCTTTTCCTTTTTAAAAATACCTATAATAAATACCTTCAGAGCTGTCCTTTTAGTAAGAGAGATGTTTTGTTGCAGGAAAAAGAATTGTGTTGCCATAGCTATTTTCTAAAATCGAAATTATTAAACAATTATGAATGAATACTTTTGTAGTAAATAAAACAGTAAGAATGGACAGGCGATTATCGGAGGTTGAAGTTGGCAAGACGGTTGTTATAAAGCATTTTGAAAATGATGATATTTTTTTAAAGCTGATGGAGATGGGTTGTGTACCTGGCGAAAAAATTGTGATTGACCAAGTGGCTCCATTAGGCGATCCCATATCTATTTTAGTGGC
>JAYVKT010000191.1:0-3924 GCA_043768195.1 Chitinophagaceae bacterium
CAGGCAGCAGGCCTGGTGGCGCATGGCAACTGTTTTGAATACTGGCTGCAAGGCCGAAAATATAGCAATGTGGTGGGTAGTGGCTGTACTTCTCTGGGGAAGTACAAAATTGGCAGTTCTTATACGGGTAAGTTTGGCTACTCATACAAATTGCACGGCCTTGACAGTTCTAATGATAATGCTTTTGAAAGAACAGTAGTGCTTCACTCCCATAGTTGTGTTCCCGAAGGAGAAGTAGCAGATGAAATTTGTCAGAGCAATGGCTGCCCTACGGTAACACCAGATTTTTTGCAACAGCTTAAACCACTCATCAATAATTCAAAGAAACCAGTTCTTCTCTGGATTTACGAATAGACATCAGCTAGATCCAGTACTATTCAGAGGGCAATTATTTTTTAACACCCAGTGTTTCGCTGAAATATTTTTTTTGCACATACTCTTTGTAAGATATGCGCTGCACCTGGCTAAGTAACCAACCATGAAAATTGAAAATACTCAGTGTTTGCTTTTGCACTTCGCAGCCCGCATTTAAATCGAGTTCATTAACGGCTTTCTGAAACAACTTGCTTTTCTCTTTGTAAGAAGTGAGATAAAAACTGTCATGAAAGCAGTGCATCAATGCTTTTTCAAAAGAGTTTGTTTTCTTTTTCCTGTAAAAATAGGAATAGGTGGACTTATACTGTGCGTCAAAAAGCCTTGTATTTTTCATGTTGTACTGAATCAACAAAAGAAAAAGATTGGCAAAAATAAATTGCTCTTCCCTTGTACCATCTTTAAAATAAGTTGTCCCTCTTTTGATAAATTGTAATGACTCGGTATAGTTGTCCAATACAAAACAGGATATGCCCAATGAGAAACAGACTGTACGGTTTAATTCAGCATTCAGATACGGTTCCCATTTTACATATTTTTTTTTCATATTTTCTACCAGTTTCACCACTTCCCCATATCTCGCTGTTTTATTATAAACTTTATTCAATGCCAGGTACTTTACTGCTTCAAAATTTGCTTTCTGTACTTCATCCCTTATCCCGTCATTTATCGTGTGATTAAACACCGACTCCACATATGCATAAGACCCATGTTTAATACCTGCATAATTGACCATATACAAGAGTTCTATATAATGTTCTGCATCTGTTTCTATAAAATTTTTATTGTCCCACCAGTCTGTAACTGCTTTCTGTAACAGTTGAAGCGAAGAAGATTCATCGTCTAATAAATACTTTAAGGTGGCATGGCACATCCGGGTATAATGCCTGTGCCAAAAAGACTGGCTTTCTAACCCTGATTTTCTTTTTTCTATCTGCTCTTTCAGCAAGCTAATCCCTTGTTTTAAATCATCGTCAAAATCGAAGTGGGCCTTTCTTTTCAACATTAAAATTTCGGTATAAAGATCCCTTAATGTAATCATTTCAGCATACTCATCATAGGACATAATATTTGATCTGAAGAGGGTATGCAAGTCGTCATACTTTACCTGCACACTGCTGAAAAGTATCATCTTCTCAAACTCTTTTTTTAGCAATAGAATCATCGAAAACAATTCTACTTTTCTTGCCTTATTAATTGTTTTCTTCCATAAGGTCAATGCTTCATTCAATAAACCTTTTTTTCTGTTGATACGGATTAATTGAACATTACGGTAAATCTCCTGTTCAATATTATTCCTGTTATCATATTCAATAAGACAATTATTCAATTGATTATGCAGGTAATGCTTTTGAAAAGCAATATTTTTTTTAGTGATCTTCGGCGACAATTTTTTAAGAATCGCTGCTTCGTTATACACTTTCTGTGCGGCAATGGCATCAAATAATCTTCTGTACAGCGGGTTGCTTAACCCCCCGGCCACAGCACCTCTTCCCTTAAAAAAAAGTTTTTCGTTTCTGTTCATGTTTTGTATCAACTGCCACAAAACAGATGTTGACGTATTCATAATCCTCAGCTTTAATTGTAATTTCTGTTTATAAAATACAGAAAGAATAGCCCTTTTCAAACCAAATTATTCTACTACTTACTATATTTTAAAATAATGATTATCAGATTAATATGATAAAAATAAATATTATTCAAGCTTTATCTATACAAATTAAAGCTAAAATTAAAGAAAATACATAACAGCGGCTGGTTTAGATTTACAATTGAGATTAGATACTGATAATTATTTCAGGTTTTTTAAAATAATTCTAATCCAAGACCATTTACCATTAAACCGAAAATTCAAAAGAAAGTAATTCGTTAACCAAAACCAACTGCTTTTGAAAACGACAAAAGCCATCCCTTTAACAAGGATGGCTTTTGTCGTTTTTACTTTTCTTATTATAATGCTATCCCAAAGAGGCTTCCATGGTAATGGTAGTATTCAACAACTTGCTGATGGGGCAATTCTCCTTTGCTTCGGCAGCACATTCGGCAAATTTATCAGCCTTCATTCTTGGTACTTTGGCAATTACCACCAGGTGGCTTTCGGTAATGGCGCCGTTTTCGAGAGTGATAGTACAGGTTGTTTCAATTTTTCTTGGGGTAAACCCGGCAGCACCCAATACAAAACTCAACTTCATTGAAAAACAGCCTGCATGGGCGGCCGCTACCAATTCTTCCGGATTGGTAAAAGTGCCGTCATCAAAGCGACTCCGGAAATCATATTTCTTATTTTTTATAACACCGGATTGGGTGGCTAATTTTCCTGTTCCTTCTTTACCCGTTCCTTTCCAGTTGGCAGTTGCTGATCGTTTCATAATAAAATATTTATTGTGGTTGATTAATTTCTTCCAGTTCAGCCAGCCTGTTTGCCGGCTCATTGTACTCTATAATAAAATTATTTTTGCCTTCGCCAATAATAATTTTTAAAAATTTTTGCTGCACCAATTCCAATAAGGAAAGAAAAAGGAAAATGGCATGCACCTTATTCTCGCATCTGTCAAATATTCTTTCAAATGACATTGTCTGCTGCTCCCTGGCTTGCGTCAGCATCTGGTCACGGCTGGCCTCCATTGTGTAATTATAAGCAACTACTGTATGTACCGGCTTATTAAGGCGATCGCTGTGCTTCTGCATAGCCCGTTCAAAGGCCCGCATCAGTTTAAACAAAGTGATGTTTTGTATTTCAGTTCCTTCACTATCCTCTTCACCAATTTGAGATAACTCCTGTTGAATATTACCTCTTTTCACCATCAGCATCCGTAAAGCTTCCATCTCTGCCATTTGCGCCGATGCTTCTTTGAACCGTTTGTATTCAAGAATCTTATTGATGAGCTCCTGGCGGGGATCTATTTCATTTCCTTCTGCATCTATTTCTTTCCGTGGTAATAACATCTTAGCCTTTATCCGCATCAAGGTGGAAATAAAGAGGATAAACTCACTGCTCAGTTCAATATTTAATTCTTCGCTTTGATGGAGGTAGTCCAGAAAATCATTGATGATACCGGTAATAGGAATATTATAAATATCCAGTTCATCTCTTTCTATAAAAAAAAGCAACAGGTCAAAAGGACCTTCAAACTGCGGCAATTTTATCTGGTAAGATGTATTGTTCACGTCAAATCCGGAATTAATAATTAAAAAATAAAGTTCTGTTGAGATAACAGAACTTTACAAAAGTAAGGGAATTTGGGGCTGGTCATTCCCCCCTGTTTTCCACTATTATTTCTTTAATGCATCCCTGATTTCACGGAGCAGGATGATATCCTCAGCAGTTGCTGCCGGCGCCGGGGCTTCTTCTTTGCTTTTGTTAGCCTTGTTTACTGCTTTTACTATCAGAAACAATGCAAAAGCAATAAGCAGGAACATGATTATTGCCTGTATGAATTTTCCATAAGGGAAAATAGTGCCGTTAATAGAGCAACTGAGATAAGAAAAATCAGGCTTACCGACTATCATGCTCACAACAGGCATGATGATGCCATCCACCAAACCTTCAAT
>JAYVKT010000192.1:0-3103 GCA_043768195.1 Chitinophagaceae bacterium
TCTTCCTTCCGTATTGAAAGGGGTGATGGAGAAAATGCACAATGGCCCACTCACTGGGTCTTATGCAAGAGATATCAGGGTTTGTGTGTACGACGGTAAAATGCACCCGGTTGATAGCAACGATATATCTTTTAAAATAGCAGGATTGCAGGCTTTCCGCACAGCCTTTCAGCAGGCAGACCCACAGATATTGGAACCTATATACCATGTGGAAGTGCTATGTCCTGATGATCTAACAGGTGCTGTTATGGGGGATTTGCAAAGTCGCCGGGCCATTGTAGAAGGCATTGACAGCGAAGGCCATTTTCAAAAAGTGCTGGCCAAAGTACCTCTTGCTGAAATGGACGGTTACTGTTCCTCACTTCGGTCAATTACACAAGGCAGGGCAAAATTTAAAATGAATTTCCTGGCTTATGAAGCTGTACCGTTTGAGTTGCAACGAAAATTAGTGGATGATTACAGTAAGATGGCAAAAGAAGAGTTTGCATAAATTACCCAAAACCAACTATATCATCAATAGAGGTTGTCTCAAAAGTATTTTCAACACAGAATCACAGAGAAAAGGAGTTACACAGAGCCTTGATATTCAAAAAATTGTTTCTCTGAGTAACTCAGTTAACTCATAAACTCTGTGTTTTTCTCTCACTTTTGAGACAGCCTTTCTTTTACAACAACTTTCGTTAGCTTTAATTTTCTGTTTTACTACTAAAAGCAAGAATTGGTGGCTACTCTTCCTGATGTTTCAAATCCTTTATGGTTCTTTATTGTAAGCTGTATTGTTTATGCTGTAGTGGTAGGTCGCTATTTTTTATTGTCGTGGTTGTTTTACCGCATATTTCATGTGTGGCAGCGGGAAAAATGGAAAAGCAAAAAAATAAATCAACGGGATTATAGCCACGGACAGTTTAGAAGAGAGATTATCCGGAGCAACATGACGGCTATTTTATTTGGTATTTCAGGGGCAGTTTTATTATTGCTTTGGCAAAAAGGGTTTATCAGGATTTATGAAAATATACATAGCTATCCGTTGTGGTGGTTGCCGGTGAGTTTGTTTGTAGCATTAATTTTACAGGAAACATATTATTACTGGCTGCACCGGTGGATGCATATCCCAAAAATTTACAGAGTAGTTCATAAATGGCACCACGATAGCCAGATTGCTTCGCCATGGACAGCTTTTTCATTTCATCCGCTGGAAGGATTGATTCAGGCAATATTCCTTCCATTGATACTTCTTTTTCTCCCGATGAATCTGTATGTGCTGGTCATCATGCTAACTATTATGTCAATAAGCAGTGTCATAAATCACCTTGACATTGAAATTTATCCTAAATGGTTTTCCAGAAATTTTTTTGGCAAATCGGTGATTGGGGCAACCCATCATGCACTGCATCACAAGCAATACAAATATAATTTTGGGTTGTATTTCACCTGGTGGGATAAGTTGTCAAAAACCGAAAGCCCGGTTTATGATGAACTTTTTGAGGAGAAGACAACTAAGTATAAGCCTGATTAACATCAGGCTAAAATCCGGAAATGTTTCGGCTTGTTGCTTACTTAATTCCTGTAAATAGCAATCGAAGAAGTTTTATCATTCCATCCGGAAATGGAGAATCCACTTTTAGTTGCAGTAATAGTATAAGTTTTACCACCAAAATTTTCAAACTCATACAACACTACTCTATATCCTTGCGGAAGATATAATGAGCTCAGATTATTGTCAATAAAGCCAGCCTGCTGCATGGTTCCATAAGTTCCCGGAAGAACAGAGGCTGACAACCCTTTAAAGCTGGCATCTGAATATAAAATAACCCTCTCATCATTTTGGTTTTGATATTGCGGGTTATTATATCCACCACTATTTTCTTCAATAAGTAATGAACCAATCCTGTTATTTAGTGAACCGGATAAACAACTTGTGTTTTCGCTGATATAGTATGATGTACCACTCAGATTTTCATTATTAATAAAAACTTTTGCTTTTAAATTAGAAGGTATTTCGATTGAAGAAATATCATATCGCAATAAACCAAGTTTATCACCCTGGTAATAACCGGGAGCTAACCGCAAGCTACTGCCGCTGTAATTGCAATCGGCATAGACCGTGGCGTATGAATTGCTGCCGCCAGTTGGATAATTGATAGTGGGCTGGCTGGGTTTATATTCAATAACAACTGAACGAATTTTATCGCTGTAACTGCTGCTAAGGCAACTTTCACTGTTTTCAAAAGTGTAAGAGTAGCCAGAAGCATTATCACTATTGGTATAAACCTTTATCCTTAAATTTCCATAAATAGAAAAAGAAGAAATGTTTAATCGTAATGCACCTAACTGGTTGCCATAGTAAGTGCCGGGGCGAAGACTTTGTGAAAAACCTTTTGAATAACAATCATTGTAAAAGGTAACATAATCGTTCTGATTGTAAGTTGGCTGGCTGTACAGGTTTTCTACTACAATCGACGAAGTGTTATCATCCCAACCTTCTTCCAGGCAGGCAGTGCTTGCCGTATAGGTGGCAGACCGTCCTTTAAAGTCATCATGTTCATAAATGGTTACCCTCATACCAGTAGGGATTTGCATCGAGGAAAGTTTATCATTACTAATTCCCATTTGGTAGCCTTTATAAGAGCCTGGGGTGAGGTAATTTCTTTTACCACCATAGTTGCATTGGTCAAACAGGCCAACATTATTTTGTGCGAACAGCGATGCACAAACAAACAGGAGTAAAATAGGGGATGCTATTTTCTTATTCATATAGAAAGGTTTTAGTGGTCGGTTGCAATCAGAAAATTAAGATTTTTTTCTTACTTAGCGGCAAAGCTCACACATTCCTTTAATTCCTTTTCTGTATAGGCCAGCTTATATTGCTGTAACACATTATCCGGCACACCATTCCATTGGTTAGCTTTATTTCCGGCATATCCCAAATCTTTCACCCCAATTTCAGAAGTATAAAATCCACTGGCTGTCAGGTCTCGCATTAGCCTGAAAAACTGTACACCCTGGCTCATTTCCGGCTTTGCCTTTTTAGGAAAAGCAATTAGATCAACAAGCTCAATTTGTTGCTGTTGATTGCAATCTTTAAATGTTTTTTCATACCGCT
>JAYVKT010000193.1:0-3295 GCA_043768195.1 Chitinophagaceae bacterium
CTTCCATTTTGAAGTCTAACATAATCCCCATTATTCTTATGAATAAATGTTATTCCTAAATTACTTCTATAGTCAAATTCATTTCTATTTTTTCTTGAACTCTGATATTTATTACCAAATCTTAAAAAGAGTTTAGGTAAAGTAGCTTTCAAATCAATTAAAGCGAACAATGAATCAGCTAATACATGTACCATGTTCCTTTCAGCAGGAATGTAATTAAACTTAGCTATGTCAATATCAATTTGATTTTTAATTAAAATTTTCCCGTTTGCAAATTCCAATCGAAAATTTTTTGTTTCATAAAACAAGAAAGTATCAAGATTTACAAAATTTTTAATCCCCATTAAATCTAAGTGCCCAAAGAATTGAGATAATGAATCATCAGGCAAATCAAACATTGTTAACCTTTGGCTATTATAAATTGCAGAAACAATTTTTGCAATAGTACTCTTTCCTGTCCCTTGGTCTCCAATAAGGATATTTATCTTTTTAAAATCAAAAGACATATCCTTAATTGGTCCAAAATTCCTTATCGTAAGTTTTTCACTCATTATTTACTTATAACTCCTCTGCGTCGGCTTCGCCACTTCAAAATTCAATGGTTCCTTATGTAAATTCCAATTACTCTCCCCGGCATACTCCCATGCCGCTACATAAGCAAACTCACTATCCTTTCTCTCGGCTTCGCCTTCTCCTGTCTGGCTTTCTTCTCTAAAGTGACCACCGCAACTTTCATTTCTGTTCAATGCATCTTTACACATCAACTCACCCAGTTCAATAAAATCTGCCACACGGCCAGCTTTATCTAATTCAGGATTCATTTCAGTAATTCCGCCGGGTATTCTTACATCACTCCAAAACTCTTTCTTCAATGCCTGTATTTCTGTGATGGCTTCTTGTAATCCTTGTGCATTACGGGCCATACCACATTTTTCCCACATTATCTTACCCAAACGCTTATGAAAACTTTCAACAGTTTGCTTTCCTTTAATGTTCATTAAGGTGTTAATCCTGTCCGAAACTGCTTTTTCCGTTTGTTCAAATGCTTCATGCGAAGTTGGTATTGGCTTCACAGAAATTTCATCCGCCAGATAATTACCAATGGTATAAGGAACTACAAAATATCCATCAGCTAATCCTTGCATCAATGCAGATGCACCCAAGCGGTTTGCACCGTGGTCGCTGAAGTTCGCTTCACCCAAACAATACAAGCCTTTTACATTCGTCATCAGTTCATAATCCACCCAAAGCCCACCCATGGTATAATGGACAGCAGGATAAATTCTCATCGGAACATCATAAGGGTTCTCACCGGTAATTTTTTCATACATGTCGAAAAGATTACCATATTCCTCTTTTACTACTTCTTTCCCTAAACGAATCAATGTTTCAGTATCGGGATTTTCTATTCCCAGTTTACCGGCTTCTACTTTACCGTATTTATTTATCAGGTTGTACTTAAAATCCAAATACACAGCTTGCTTTGTTGTACCCACTCCATAGCCAGCATCACATCTTTCTTTCGCTGCTCTCGATGCTACATCTCTCGGCACCAGATTACCAAATGCAGGGTATCTTCTCTCCAAATAATAATCTCTTTCTTCTTCCGGAATATCGTTCGCCTTTCTGGTGTCACCTTTTTGTTTCGGCACCCAAATACGTCCGTCATTCCGCAATGACTCCGACATCAATGTCAATTTCGATTGATGGTCACCACTTACCGGAATACATGTCGGGTGTATTTGTGTAAAGCAAGGATTAGCAAAGGTGGCTCCTTTTTTATGTGCTTTCCATGCAGCCGTTACATTACTTCCCATTGCATTGGTAGAAAGATAAAATACATTACCGTAACCACCGCTGCATAATAATACGGCATGTCCAAAATGTCTTTCCAATTCACCATTTACCAAATTGCGGGCAATAATTCCTCTCGCCTTTCCATCTACCATCACTACGTCAAGCATTTCGTGACGGGCATACATGGTTACATTGCCCAATGCCACTTGTCTTTCCAATGCCTGATAAGCTCCTATTAATAATTGCTGACCGGTTTGACCCGCCGCATAAAAAGTTCTTTTTACTTGTGTACCACCGAAGGAACGGTTATTCAATAATCCACCATACTCTCTTGCAAAGGGAACACCCTGCGCCACACATTGGTCAATAATATTTACACTTACTTCTGCCAGGCGATGCACATTGGCTTCTCTTGCACGGTAGTCACCGCCTTTTACGGTGTCATAAAACAAACGAAAAACAGAATCACCATCATTCTGGTAATTCTTCGCTGCATTAATACCACCTTGCGCAGCAATAGAGTGAGCTCTTCTTGGTGAATCCTGGAAACAAAAAGCTTTTACTTTATAACCTAATTCTCCCAATGCAGCAGCAGCCGAAGCACCAGCCAATCCAGTACCAACGATAACAATTTCTAATTTTCGTTTATTAGCAGGGTTCACCAATTTGCAATGGCCTTTATAGTCCACCCATTTTTCTTCTAACTTACCTGCGGGAATTTTTGAATCCAACATAAATCAATTTGATAATGTGATAATATGCTAATGTGCTAATTATTTTTATTTACCCAGCTTCAGTTTTGCATGGCATCCCAGTTGCGTCGCACTCTTGTACTGTTGTAATTCTATTCAGCAACCCACCCCATTTTACTAAAGCACTGTATGTTCCTAAGTTCACCCCTCCAAGGAGGGGATGTACCCTAAAGCATTTTAGTTCATTGCTACCGAATTAAAACGGCCATCATCCCCTCCTTGGAGGGGCAACAGCATTTTCATTTAAAGAACTAATCGAAAGGGGGGGGTCAATACTCCCTACACCCATCCCAAATACATACTGACCGGCATCATAGCAAACGCCAATGAAATAGTAACGGAATAACCAATACCCACATTTTGAATGAGGCTGTTATATTTTGCGTTGCTCACACCTACCGTTCTGAATGCACTTTGAAAACCATGAATTAAATGCCAGCACAGTGAGAAGCAGGCAAACACATAAGCAATCACCACCCACAGTTCACTAAAAGTAAATTGCATCAGGTTATACATATTATGCATGTGCACACCACCTATTTCTGTTTCTGTTAATTCTGGGTGGCCTATAAAACGGGCAGGCACCCAAAAATGCCACCAATGTAAAATGAAGAATAATAAAAGTATCGTTCCCAGCAATGCCATACTGCGGCTATACCATTTACTACCTTTATTGCCCATTGGAACGGCATAGCCTTTCTTTCTTTTGCTGCGGTTTTGCAACTCCAGCATATAACCTTGTATAA
>JAYVKT010000194.1:0-2156 GCA_043768195.1 Chitinophagaceae bacterium
GTAGCAGGCTGCCAGGTTCTTGCAAAAAGATTTACTTCCTTTGCTTCTGATGGATAATTCTTATTCATTAGCCAGTTAGTTATTTGTACAAGTTGTAAACTATCTTCTTTTTCCAGCAAACGAAGAATTGGATAATCCTCATAGGTATCCTCGTCACGGGAGTTATTGAAAAAAGCCAGGAATTTATAATACTCATCATGTTTAAACGGATCGTAAGGATGACTATGACATTGCACACAGGCAAAAGTAGTACCCATTAATCCTTCCCATGTGGCACTGGCTCTGTCCATCACCGCAGCCGTGCGGAATTCTTCATTATCTGTTCCCCCTTCATCATTCGTCATGGTATTGCGATGAAAAGCCGTAGCAATAAATTGCTGATCGGTTGTAGCAGGCAATAAATCACCAGCCAACTGTTCAATTAAAAAATCGTTGTACGGCTGATCTTTATTGAAAGCATTAATTAACCAATCCCTGTACTTCCACATATTGCGGTACGAATCTCTTTCGTATCCTTTTGTATCGGCGTAACGGGCAATATCCATCCACATAGCGGCCCATCTTTCGCCAAAATGAGCTGACGATAATAAGGCATCCACAAAGTTTTCATATGCTTTATCAGAGGTGTCTTTCAAAAATTTTTCTGCTAACAATTGCGAAGGTGGAATACCTGTAATATCAAGGCTTACCCTTTTCAGTAATGTAGCTTTATCTGCTTCTGGTGAAGGATTTATTTTTAAGCCTTTCAGTTTATCATAAACAAAATAGTCAATATCATTTTTTACCCAATCCCATTTCCTACCGCTGATCAATCCAAAAAAAGAAGAGGAGGGTTTTGGCAATTCTTGTTTTGAAACAGTTGTATAAGCCCAATGCTCTCCCCATTTGGCACCCTGCTTTATCCAATTGGTAAAAATCTCTATTTCTTTTTCTGATAAAGGTTCATGTTCGTAAGGCATCCGTTCTTCAGGATCATTTGAAGTTAGTCTGCGTATCATTTCACTTTCAGATGGATTACCGGGAATGATAGCGGGCTTGCCCGATTCAGTGGTATCCAGTGCTTCTTCCCTGAACAACAAGCTAAACCCTGCTTGTTTTTTTACCCCACCGTGGCAACTGATACACTTTTGGTTGATGATGGGTTTAACATCAGCACTAAAATCAACTGCAGGTTTTCGGGTGGTAAAAATAAAAACGGAAACCATTGCAGCAATAGCAATGATAACAAGAAGAATTTTATTTTTTTTCAGTATAGCCGGTAATTTCATTGCAAATCATTATTACAAAGTTTAAGTTAAATAAAATCAGCCAGTTTTCGTTCTTTACATTGATTTTTTTCTATTAGTTTATGTTCCTTCATTTTTTCATTCTTCAATTGAAGCCTTCATTTGCTGTTGTCATTTATCAAAAGCAGTAAATCTGCATTTTACAAAACACAATACACTTAATTAACTATACAGATTAAAATTTCCATTCCCATTCTTCAAACCAACAAAATTTAATCATATTTCGTTTAGTAATTTTTGTTGTTACAATTGTTTGTAGCCCTCTATCTGAAAATAGTCTGCAATAAACACCGAAATAAAAAAGCACTTGTACCTTTTTTACTTATTCCCGTATTCTTAATAATAAGACAGGCTGCTTGTTAAAATTGGCTAAACCAGCCCGACTGTCGTTTATCTGACATAAAATAGGATACTAAGAGGGTTACTTTTAATCTTTGATACAACATTATGTATAAGCAGTTGGTAATGGTTGTTAAGGTTTATAAAGCAATACCGGGGCGGTTACATTTAGCCCCGGTATTCACTATTTTATTTTGAATCCCAAATAATAAAATTATGAGACTGAATTTTTTTATTGGTTTTGCAGCCAGTATTTTAGTAGCCGCCTGTTCAAAAAAATCTGCTGACACGGCACCCGCAATAGTGCCTGAACGCCTGGAAATAACTCCGGCAAGTAACAGCGTAAATATTAACGCAACGGCACAGTTTACACTCAAATTTTTTAACAATACCGGGCAGCAAACTGGTGTGCCGGCTACAGTTAGCTGGAGCAGTGCAAATACCTCTATTGTAACCGTAACACAACAGGGGCTTGCAACAGGAATTGGTGCCGGGCAAACAGAAATAAAAGCAACTTATAACAGTATTACA
>JAYVKT010000195.1:0-3100 GCA_043768195.1 Chitinophagaceae bacterium
CGATGATGGCCTTATTCATGTAAGTAAAGACGGAGGAAAAAACTGGGAGAATGTAACACCAAAGGATTGCCCCAAAGCAATGATGTGGAATTGTGTTGAAATTGATCCGTTCAAAAAAGGTGCAGCCTATTTTATCGGCACAAGATATAAGAGTGATGATTTTGCACCTTACATCTACAAAACGGAGGATTACGGAAAATCATGGAAGTTGATAGTGAATGGCATTAACCGTTTGCATTTTACAAGGGCCATGAGGGCCGATAGAAAAAAAGCTGGCTTATTATATGCAGGTACAGAATACGGAATGTATATTTCTTATGATGACGGCGCCAATTGGAAATCATTTCAACTGAACTTGCCGGTAGTACCTGTTACTGACCTCGCTATTAAGAATAATGATCTTGTTGTTGGCACACAGGGCCGCAGTATTTATATTTTGGATGATTTGACAACGGTACAACAAAAAAGTACTTCTATTTTAAATAAGAGCCTTCATGTATTTGATGTAAACCCTGCCTACCGTATGCCGGGAGGTGGCCGCCGGGGTGGTGGTGGTTTTGGTGGCGCAGCTTTGGCAAATGCCGGAATGAACCCACCAAACGGAACGGTATTTAATTATTACCTGAAAGAGGTAACTGATTCTATTAAGCTTTCCATAGAGTTGATGGATAATAATAAAAAGGCAATCAAAACTTTCGCTACATCATCCAAAGAGAATAAAGTGGAAGTGGCAAAAGGTATGAACCAGTTCGAATGGGATATGAATTACCCGGTGGCTGAAAAAGTGGATGGATTGATTTTATGGAATGGTTTTGTTGGAGGCCCTAAAGCTGCTCCGGGAAATTATTTTGCCAAATTCAAATCAGGTACTGATTCCACGGAAGTTCCTTTTACAATATTGGCAGATCCTAATTACAAAACATCGCAGGCGGAATATGAAGAGCAGTTCAACCACCTTATTACCATCAGGGATAAATCTTCTGAAATAATGAAAGCCATTAAAAATATCCGGGAACTAAGGCAACAGATGAATGATTTTAGTGCAAGGATTGGAAAAGAGGAGGTGCCTAAAGAAATAAAACAGCAGATTGATACAGTAAACAAACAAATGACTGCAGTGGAAGATGCATTGCACCAGACCAAAGCCAAAAGCGGACAGGATGTGCTGAATTTCCCCATCCGGCTTGATGATAAACTATCCAGTATTTACAATGCAGCCGCTGCCGGACAATCAGGCCTTAGCCGCCAATCGAAAGAAGCATATGCCGAACTGGTGGTGCAGATTGATGAACAATTGAACAAGCTGAAGAAAATAATGAATGAAGATGTTGTGAAATTAAATCAGTTGATTCATGAGAAGACGTTGCCGGTGATTGGGCTGAAAAAGGAAGAAAAAGAATAAGCCCAATACCAACTTTAACAGGGTAAATCAATAATATACGGAGTGAGAGTTTTTTTATACAGAATAATACTATTTGGGCTTCAGATTGACAAGCTGAAGTTTTTTTACATGGATAATTTCCAGCTTTCAGTTATTGAAGAAGTAAAGGATGAGTGGGTTGTTTTGAAGGCTGGCCAATTTGAAATCGCTTTTCACAAAATTGGGCACAGTTTTATGACTGAGGGCGCAGAGAAATTTACAGCGGAAACCAACACCAAATTAGTATTCAGCATCGAGGAGAATTTAGAAGCATTCAGGGAAAAACTAATTGACAATGGTGTATCAATGAAAGAGATAAAGTCTTTTGCCGGAATTGACTCATTGTTTTGTGATGGAACAGATATCGAAGGCAATGTCTTTCAACTGGAGCAAAAGCTAGCTAATCCCGGATTTTAAAAAAGGGCTTCAAACGAAGCCCTTTTACTTATGCAATTTTTTTAACCCGTTCTTTCATTAACGCTATAGCTTCTTCCTTGCTGGAAAAAGTATTCTCAATGTTCACCAGGTTATCGGCCAGCTTATCATAATTTTTTGTCATCAGCCAGATAAAAATGTGGAGATAGTGTACGCCGTCAAACACAAATGTTTTTTTAGCGGCCATTTCTTTTTGCAATTTTAAAAATTCACCGGGTATTTCTGTGTAGTGCATCGCCGGACGAAGATGGTGCACAGTATGGTACCCATCATTCCAACACATTTGATTATACTTGGTATTAATGCAATTGATAGCACTGGTAAAATTATCTTCTGGATCATTTTTGTCAATAAAAGAATGTTGGGTCCAGTTGCCAAGCATCATTACGATACGGGCAAATACAAACGGAATAATGAAAATGAACAAAGTAGCTTTAAAATTTACAAATGACATTCCCACACAAAAAGCATAGAAAGCCAGTTCGCCATAAGTCAGCTTCATGTACAGTTTCTTTCTTTTGCGGGTAAAGAAATACATAAATGTATCCACAACGCCTAAACTCAAAAAACGACCTACATATTTAAGGAAATCAACAAGGCTATCCCTCTTATATTTCATGGTACTGCTGGCATCGTCTTCCTGGTTATTCTCTACATGGTGCATACCCATGTGGTGAACAAAATAAGTTTCAGGAGTATGACCAAAGAATGGACAAACAAACCAGATGACATAATTATACAGCCAGATGTATTCTTTTTTAAAAGGTTTGCGGTGGCTGATGCAATGCAGCATCAACCCAAAACGTCCTTTAAAATACATTTGCGAAACATAGAAGTAAGGAATGTAAGCCAGCCACCAATACCAACCTGTGAGCACTGGAGTGTATAATAAGATAGCAACGGGAACTACCAATATATGAATAGCCGTAAGCAAATGAATAAAAGGCAAATCCCTTTTATCATTCATGTATTTCAGCCAGAATTTTTCATAGCGGCTGAAACTTTTAGGTTCTACATATACCGGGTCTGTTAATGCTGTCAGTGCCTTCATTCAAAATAAATAAGTTCCAATAATAGTATTGATGATTTTAAAACCATTAATACAAATTTAATCCGTTGGTTTTCAGGGAAAACGATTCTTTGTGAGGGGCTAAAATTACAGCATTCTGGCTAATGAAGGTTTTTTGTTTTATTGTTTTAAACCTGATTTTAATCAGGCTAAACACTTACTTCATTTTCAAATCA
>JAYVKT010000196.1:0-2990 GCA_043768195.1 Chitinophagaceae bacterium
TGGAAAATAGGTGAACGAATTGTGGCGGAAGAGTTAAAAGGAAAAGCGAGGGCAGGATATGGTGAGAAAATTATTCAGGAACTATCAACAAAACTCACAAAAGATTACGGTAAAGGATTTACAATTAGTAACATTAAGTATATGCGGCAGTTTTATACTGTTTTTCCAATTGGCCACTCACTGCGTGGCCAATTACTCTCAGGTAAAAGCCAGCTACAAATTGGCCACTCACTGCGTGGCCAATTACCATCGAAGAAAAAACAAAAATGGGACGCACTGCGTCCCGAATTATCCTGGACCCACTACCGCATATTGTTATCAGTAGAAAATGAAGCTGCCAGAAAATATTACATGAGTGAAGCTGCTGATAATAACTGGAGTACCCGGATGCTGGAAAGACAGGTGCATTCTTTTTATTATGAAAGATTACTTTCTTCAAAAAAGAAAAGTGGGTTAGTGAAAAAATCTAAAAAAGATAACGAAGCCGACAAACCTTCCATTTTAGATTTTATAAAAGACCCGTATGTACTGGAATTTTTAAACCTTCAGCCCAATGCTACATTGTATGAAGAAAAGTTAGAAACAGAATTGCTGAACAAGCTACAGCATTTCTTACTGGAACTTGGCAAGGGTTTTAGTTTTGTAGCCCGCCAAAAAAGAATATCTGCAGATGGAGAAGATTTTTTTATTGACCTGGTTTTTTATAACTACCTCTTAAGGTGTTTTGTATTAATTGATTTAAAAACAGGAAAACTCACCCACCAGGATATTGGTCAAATAGATTTTTATGTCCGCTATTATGAAGAAGAGATAAAGCAGGCCGGTGATAACCCAACTATCGGTATTATATTATGTGCAGAAAAAAATGAAGCCATTGCCAAATATTCTGTACTGAACGAAAACAAAAGATTGTTTGCCTCCAAATATAAACTCTACCTGCCAACAGAGAAAGAATTAATAAAGGAGCTTGAATTTGAAATAAAACAATACAACAGGAAAAAGAAAAAATGAATCTTTTATTACTCATAGGTGCACCATTGCTGACGGCCATTGCTGTATTGCTTTCCCGCAATAAGCAACAGGTGAAATGGATTTCATTGGGTGGCTCCATTGTGCAACTGGGATTGGCATTTACCTTATTGCTTGCTTTCAACCAAGAAAGAGCGGCAGGCAACGCAACTCAAATGTTATTTGAACAGAATTATAAATTATTTACTTCGCTGAATATCAATTTTCATTTTGGAGTGGATGGTATTTCTGTAGCCATGATTTTGCTTACCTCCTTTGTACTGATTGCTGGTGTATTAATATCCTGGAATATTGAGAAGATGACCAAAGAATTTTACTTCCTGCTAGTACTGCTGGCCCTCGGTGCTTATGGGTTTTTCATTTCGCTTGATTTATTTATACTTTTCTTCTTCCTCGAAATATCTGTAATACCGAAATATTTACTGATTGGTATCTGGGGAAGCGGCAAAAAAGAATACAGTGCCAACAAACTTGCCCTGATGCTAATGGGTGGCTCTGCATTGATATTAGTGGGTATGCTCGGTTTGTATTTTACTGCCGGGCATAGTTTTGATATAATGACTTTATCCAAAACAAAAATTTCCAATGATTCGCAATACATAATATTCCCTCTTTTGTTTTTGGGCTTTGGTGTCTTTACTGCGTTGTTTCCTTTACATACATGGGTACCCGATGGCCACTCTTCCGCACCAACAGCGGGCTCTATGTTTCTCGCTGGTATCTCAATGAAGCTGGGTGGTTATGGTTGTTTAAGAGTGGCAACTTATTTATTACCCGAAGGAGCAAAACAATATGCTGACATTATTATCATTCTTTCGGCCATTGCCATTCTTTATGGAGCCTTCGCCACCATGATGCAGAAGGATTTAAAATACATCAACGCCTATTCCTCCGTAAGCCATGTTGGATTCAGTTTATTGGGAATTGGCATGTTAACCCAAACAGCTATCACCGGAGCCTTGATGCAAATGGTATCGCATGGTTTGATGACGGCTCTTTTCTTTGCTGTGATAGGAATGATTTACGATAGAACACATACCCGGATGGTAAATGAAATGGGTGGACTGATGAAAGTAATGCCTTTCATTACAACAGTATTTTTTATTGTTGGTCTTTGTTCCTTAGGTCTACCGGGATTAAGCGGCTTTGTAGCAGAGATGATGGTCTTTATGGGTTCCTGGCAAAATGATGATGCATTTCATCGTATTGCCACTATTGCTGCTGCCATGTCAATAGTAGTAACAGCCGTTTATATTTTACGGGCCATTGGCAATACAGCGATGGGACCAATAAAAAACGAAAGCTATTTACAATTAAAAGATGCTGCCTGGAATGAAAAGCTGGCTGCAATAATATTAGTAGCAGGTATTTTAGCAATAGGTATTGCGCCGGGCTGGTTAAATGATTTATTGCGACCGGCTGCTGAAGAGATAATGAATAAAATAGAAGCCCCCTAAATCCCCCGCTGGGGGACTTTAGAGTTTTATAGTTTAAGAAGCTTAAAAAATGATTGACTTTTTATATTTAATGAAGCAAGAATTGGTAATAACTGCCATCATCTTCCTGTTGCTGTTTGTAAAAATCGGCAAAGGGATGAAGAATGAATCATTGCTTTCATTAGTGCAGGTTTTATTGCTGGTTAATTTTATCGCTGGTTTCTTTTTTAATAAAGAAGGCAGTTTGTTTGGCAACATGTTTCATACAAGTTCCCTGATTGTTTTTCAGAAAAATATTTTAAGTCTCGGTGTCTATCTTATTTCATTGCTTTGTGCTGATTGGTTAAAGAAAAGTCAGCACCTGCCCGAGTTCTTCATGCTGATGCTATCAGCATTGCTCGGAATGTTCCTGATGATCTCCAGTGGCAACCTGTTGATATTTTATTTGTCGCTGGAGCTGGCTACCATTCCAGTAGCGGCAATGGCTAATTTTGATTTGGAGAAAAAGAGTTCTTCAGAAGGAGC
>JAYVKT010000197.1:0-16082 GCA_043768195.1 Chitinophagaceae bacterium
CTTCCATTGGCACATACTTTATTGCAATTAGTAAAACAATGTGTAAAGATTGCTGCACCTGGTATGGCATTGCTTGGCGAAGCAATTGTGGCACCCAATGAAATAATGAAATATTTTGGCACCGGCGATAAGGAAGCACAGGAATGTGATTTTGCTTATAACGCTACACATATGGCACTGCAATGGGATGCACTGGCCACTGGCGATACAAGGGTAATGATGGCAGCGCAGCAGGAGCTATTAAAAAAGCCGTATGATACATCGTGGATTACTTATACCCGATGCCATG
This sequence comes from Chitinophagaceae bacterium, assembly GCA_043768195.1. Taxonomy (GTDB): domain Bacteria; phylum Bacteroidota; class Bacteroidia; order Chitinophagales; family Chitinophagaceae; genus JJ008. The sequence goes on from JAYVKT010000197.1 coordinate 290, forward strand.
ATGATATTGGTCTGGGCTACGAAAATTATATGATTGAAAAAGCCGGATACAATCCTTATGAACACCGCAAATTTCTGATGGATTATTTCTCCGGAAACTTTGAAAGCTCACCGGCAACAGGGGCTTTATTTTCTGTAAATGAAAAAACCGGCGATGCAAGGATAAGCGGTTCACTGGCTTCGCTATGCGGATTAGAAACGGCAATCAAAAAAACAGATAGAAAGGAAGCCGAACAGGCCATTCAAAAGATACTACTGATGCAGGCGCATAGTTTTTTTATTGGTGGCATTCCTGTTTTGTTTTATGGTGATGAGATTGCCTGTACCAACGATTATTCTTATTTGGATGATGAAGGAAAAAGCTACGATAACCGGTGGATGCACCGCCCCCTCATTGATTGGGAAAAAAATAAACGGGTGGAGGAAAAAGGAACAACAGAGCAGATTGTTTTTTCTGCCACTAAAAAATTAATAGCCATCCGCAAAAAATTGGGAGTAATAGCGGATAGAAAAAACCTTACCTGGCTTACCCCTCATAATATTCATGTGGCCGGCTTCTTGCGGGCATGGGAAGATGACCGGGTATATTGTTTATTTAATTTTAGCAGCCAGGAACAGCACCTTACCTGGTATGCTTTTAAAGAACATGGAATGAAACCAAACAAGCTATTTGATCATTGGAATGAAAAAAATTATATCGTAAAAAAAGATCATGAATATTTTACGCTGCCACCGTACTCATTTTTTATTCTGGAAGTGGTAGAATAATTTATTGTGGTTTCCCGTATTTAGCTATTAATGCCAGCAGCACCCCATTTGTCCAGCCAAAACCATCCTGACCCGGGTACTCACCACCACCGGCTTCTAATTTTGTATTTGTTACATTATATTTTTCCATCAGCTTGCCGGTGCGTTGATACACATCATTGTTTAGTTTTATCCACCGGTTGGCAATATCCGTAGCCAATTCACCCTGGTTGCAATTTTCTAATGCCCTTATCACCACCCATTGCAGTGGTGCCCACCCATTCGGGGCATCCCATTGTTGTTTATTAGTAATAGCTGTTGAAAGCACCCCCCCATCTTTTAATAATATTGTCTTTAATTTTTGTGCTGCGGCTTCACCATACACTTCTCTTAAATCAGCACTGTTGTCTAATAACCATAACGGAAAAAAAGAAGCAGGAGTAAATTTTCCCGTTAGTCTTTTCTTTTTCCAATTGTAGTCGTAGTAAATTTTTTCTTTAGTGTTGAAGCAATATTTCTGAATAGCAGCATATCTTTTAGCCGCCCTTGCTGTATAAAACTTACTTGTTTTGCTATCGTCATGCCTGTCATAATAATCTGCCAAACTCATTTCTGTATAATAAAGCAAACTATTTAAGTCAACGGGGATGATGTCGGTGGTTTCAATAGTAGATAAATCATTTTCATTGGCCAGCCAGCGGCTGCTGAAATCCCAGCCACTTTCGGCAGCAGAACGGAGATGGTTGTAAACAATCTTTTTGTCCCGTTTGCTTTTCGCTGCCGTTTCCACATCATCGGCCCAGCTTTCCTGCCGGGGTATAAAAAGTGCATCACAATAGCGGTTTAAAATACTTCCATCAGGCAGACGAACTAATTTTTTTAATGCAGTACCTGGTTTAATAGTTGTGTATCCGCTGGTCCAAAAATTATATTCTTTTTCAATAGCAGCAATATAGGGTTTAAGATTTTCTGTCTCATTTGTTGCTGTTGCATACAATTCCGCCATCAGCATAAAGAAAGGTGGCTGGCTGCGGCTGAGATAATAACTGCGGTTGCCATTGGGAATATGCCCGTATTTTTCAATCAGGAATTTAAAATTGTCCAGCATGTTTTTCATCGTTTCCGTTTCATCACTTTCTTTTAACCCCAGCATGGTAAAATAAGAATCCCAATAATAAATTTCACGGAAGCGGCCACCAGGAACAATGTACCGATGCGGAAGAGCCAGTAGCGAAGAACCTTCAATCGTTTTATCCTGTTCTCTTTTCAGATTGCTCCAAAGGTTTTTAATATGCACAGCTACATCTTTTTCCTGCTGTATATAATTAAAAGCAGGCGGTGGAGGGGGCAGTTCAAAATTTTCTTTTACAAATAACTCCAGGCTAAAGCGGATGGCGGGGTTGTTTTTTGTTTTTAAATAATCGGCTACTATGGCTGCTGGTTTTCTTTTTGGGGTACAATCAACAAAAGTTTTATTGTCCGGAAATATCCGGCTCATCTGCACATCCTTGAAAAGCTGGCCATAAATCTGATCAGGTGTTTGAACTTTTTGTGCCATTAACTGAAGCAAAGACAGGCAGATAATCGTTGATAGAAATATTTTTTTCATGCTTCTTATTAAGTGCTTTAAAGATACAAAACAAAAAGCCCGGCGCCTATAAAAGAACCGGGCTAAAAAATTAAAATAGTTTAAACTTACTCTGCCCCATCCGTCCTTGCTCTTGCTATTGCATAGTCGCCAACTTTTTTGCCCGATACCAACCCCTGTACACAATCACTTCTGTAATGAATGGCGCCATAGATGCGGGACTCTGATGCTTCCTTAGCCATATTATTATATGCAGTTGCCCTTGCTGGTATAATGTGACTGAGTATGGTAGCAGCAGCTCCGCTAAAAGTAGAGTGACCGGAAATGTAAGAAGGGAAATTGGGTAAACCTGTTGTTGTTTTTATCCGCGGATCTATCTGTGATGGCCGGGGGGTGAAATAAAAATACTTGGCATCCCAACATACAGTAGCTGCATCCATCAGCGACATGTTTAATAAGCCCATGTTTCTAGCCCATCTTACTTCGCTGAAATTTTGTTGTACAAAGTCTTCAGCAGCTATTGCATTCCAGTGGCCGGGCGGTGTGTATGTGTTGATGCCATCAGCCCAGAAATGAGCAATACGTAGCTGCTCTCTCGTTGGGTTTTTACTGTAGTTGTAAACCTCAGCTACCTCATCTTTAAATTGTTGTGATGAAGTAGAAGGCGGTGCCGGGGGTCTTACTGCCGTTACCATAGTTAATGAATCAAACAGCCATAACCTTACCCTGCCAAATAATGGCAGCATAGGAGGACGTTTTGGCAGCTCCTGACTTATCCAGGGAATTTCGCCCCGTGCTATGCATTCTGTTTCTATTTGCGCCCAGATAGCCGGTGTGCCGATAGCAGCGCCGGTTCTGTCGCCTCTTGCACGGGTTACAAATTTTTGTGCTATAGATTTTCCTAATGCTTCTCCTGCTTCCAGGTCGCTGCGTACATTGGCTCCGGATATTATTCTTGTTCTTTTATGTTCTTCTGCTTTCGCTTGTATAAATTCCTGATCGCCGGGAAATAATAATTTTAGTAGCTCTGTTGTAACGCCAATAACTACTGCATCTTCTGACGGATAAGATGGCAATGCAGATTTTGGAATCAGTGCATTCACTGTTGCATCTACTGTGTAAGGAGCAGCCCGGTTGTATAACTTTTTATAATGCCAGGCAGCCACCAGTGCATCATATTGTGCGGCGGCTACATAGGCATAAGCCCTGGCGGCATATGGTGGATTGGCAAAAGGAAAAGTGGGATAGGCTAATGGATTGCTTGCATTTGGAAATGGATAAGTGCCATCCGGATTTTGATACGGGGGTATGTTATGCAGTGCAACCAACTCCCGCATTATTTCATTCCATCTTAGTATGGCGCCGGCACTCCAGTATTTTACAGCTTTTTTTTCTGTTGCTGTAATAGTTGCCTGGAAACTTTTTATTTCATTTACCTGCAAAATATAATCTGGTGTAGTTGTAGCAATTGGTGCGGCCACAGAAAACTCTGTTGGCCCTGTCAGCAGTATTGGTTTCCATGTACCCGCATTAATATCAAGCGAAGCTGGCTGCAGAGCAGGAAACTCCAGATTTGTTTCGGTAATATCTTTTGAGCAGGACTGAAATAGTGCAACTGCAAGGATGGTATACAATAAATTTATTTTTTTCATGACAATTATTTTTTTGATTTTTCTGAATCAGCTTTTTCTTTTTTAGATAAATCAAGCACATAAAATATTCCGGCATTGAATCCGGTTGATTGACCCACATTTCTTCCCGCTACCGTTGCCATTACATTTCCTGTTACAGATAACTGCGGCATAAAGGGCATCGGATATTTAAAATTGAAGCCAATCCTGGTGGCATTCATTTCATTGCTTACAAATGGCATATTGTTGCGGGTAATATCAAATCCACCGAGTGTTTTCCATCCGTCTACTATTAATTCAGCATAAGCTCCTTTGTCTCGGTAACCAGCCCTTACATTGTAAGAGGCTGCATCCGGTATCTCCACTTCATTACTATAGTGTATCTCAGTAGTATAGTAAGCTGTGCGGTCTATTTCTATATTGCTTCTACGGATATAAGTTCCAGATATTGTAGCGAACCAGCTACCTCTCTGATAATCGGCCATTGCTCTTAACGATAAATTTTTACTTTCTAATCCAATGGACATAGGTAAAAAATCAGCAGTGTAATCTGAAGCAGGAAAAGAATAACCCGCAATGCTAAATAAAGACAAACGGCCCTGCCCAATTTTCTTACTGTAGGGTTTCCATTTTACCCAAAAAGAAAGGTCTTGTATTCCTTTCATTCCTTTTAACTGACCTGCAGAGGCTTTTGTTTTTACATAAGGCAAGCCGAACAGTACATTCAGTTTGTTGGTGATACCATAGTTGCCCATAATGCTGTACATGGTAGTAGAAACTTTTCCAAGATTCAGGTTCTCTCTTTTTAATGTTCCTTCCCAATAGTTTTTCCAGCTACTGTGTCCGGCCATTGGCCCGATGCAAAAGGCATTTTTTTCCATCATCACGCCATCAATATCTGTTTGTGCTGTTGCTGGCTTTATCAGCAGCACCAGGGGCAGGCAAATGCTTATTAGCTTTAATAGTCTTTTCATACAGTTATTTTTTTAGTTTTAATCGTTGTACTATAAATTTTCCGATGCGTATCCCGGCCTCATTTCCATGTTCATTATCAAAACGGTAATGTATGCCTCCGTATAATCTTGACATAGCAGCTTCGCTTGCTGCAAGACGGAAAGATTTTATTTCCCTGCTTTTTATACCAAATTCAAGTGATGAGGTATCGGTAAATGATAAATTATCGCCAAACCAATTTGTCATTGTTTCCGCCGCTGCTGCAGAAATAGTAGCATGACCGCTTGTATGAGAGGGAAATGGCGGTGTTTGAATATACGGTTGCCAGTTAGCCGTGATGTATTTATTAATCACAGTTTCTGGGCGTACATAATTGGCTCTGAATTTTTCTTCCCAACAACTAATGAAGGCATCATACAAAGCAATAGCCGTTTGTGTATAGGCGGCAATGGTGGTTGAAAAATCTGCTCCGGCTTTTTTTGCGCCAATGCCCACAATATTCATCCAATGACCCGGCGGCGAAAATTTTTTTGTAGCAAACATTACATGCCCGGTTACATTCATTTTGAAGGGGTTGTCATCCCAGAATTCGGCAATATGTTTTTGCTCGTCAGTAAGACTGTCACCAATTTTTTTTACTTCGCTGAGATATTGATAATAGGCACCGTTTTTATTTTTTACATCAAATGCTGGCGGTGCTGCCGGACGAAATTGTGAGGCACTATCCATTAGCATGGGCCGCATTTCCATCCAATGAGGCTCTACGGCCTGTGCATACATGGGCGGAGTGGGCACCCAGCGGCCACCCTCGTCAATGATTGTGAATTTCGATGCTGTCCGCAGTTGCAGGTAGTTATCCTTTTTACTCCAACGAAGAATATAATTAGCCATTGAATCAGCAATGATGCGGGAAGCCTTTTTCATCTTGCTGCTCATGTGTGCAGCAGATGCTATTGAATCCAACTGGTCAACATAGTTTTGCATACTACCTTCGGGAAAAGTAACTGCTTCACCTGCTTTGCAAAAAGCAAGTAAGGCTGCATAATTTAAATCGGCACCGGCAGTATCAATGCCCGGAAATTTTGGTAAATGTTTTATCTGACCTGCCAGGCTTTGAAAACGATTATCACCCAGCACTATTACTTCGTAAGCGGCAATATTGGCATACACATAATTACGGCTGGCAATCATTGGGGGAAAATTATTTTCCAGTACCACATTGTTTAGTTGCTTTACTGTTTTGCAGTACAATACCGGGTCGTTGGTAAATTTTATGTATTCTTTTTGCTGACAGGATGTGATTAACAAACACATCATGGCAGTGGCCAGTATGGATTTCATATGAAATATTAATAAGTTAAAAAGAAAAAGCCGCTGTTGTAAAACAGCAGTAATAAATAATCAACAGAGAGATGCTTCAGGAGGCTGTTCGGGGCTGCCATAAGAACGGGTTGCGAGACAATTTTTATTTGCGATTGTTTTTCGCTTTGTATCAGGAGAAGGCATTATTACGGAAGTGAAAAAAAGAATTTCTTCACATTCAGTAATATTGTTTTTTATGGTAGAATGTTTCGGAGTACCTGATTTTTTTGCACCATCATTGCTTTGTAAATCATTTGCCAACTGAAAAAATTGATCCCTGGCCGACTCGATACGGTGCTTGTTTTCATTGGGAATACACTTTACGATGAGCATTCCGTCCTGCACTTTGCGTTTTACATATTTGTAATGCTGACCATCTACTGTAACTTCTCCATCGTACCGTTCAAAATCTTTCCAGTCGGTTTGATAAGGTAAATCAAGCGGCACTTTCAGTTCTATCAACGAGGCTTCATTATAATCATTTACATCCAGCCGGGCTTCCAGTGTGGTATCGGCACGGTGCTGGCAAAAGTCCATTACCCAGCGGTAGCCAATCCAGTTGAAGGAAAGAGTTAGCAACAGAAATATAGCCGCAATCTTTTTCAGGCAGTTAATTTAGTAACACTAAGATAATTTTATTCTTTTACAATGATTAGCCTCAAACAAATTAAATCAGGCCATTTCAAAGTTATTTACCCACCACAAACGTTTTCTTTTCCGGACCCACTCCTTTAATAGTCAGATTTTTCCATTGAGTGGGCAGCACAGACTTTACCTGAATAATTCCCTTCGGCGTTATTTCCAAGCCTCCAAAGCCCATCATTACACTTTGTAAAATGCCTCCGGCACCTGTGGCAAAGTAAGGATTGGTGCCACCTTTTGTTTCTGCAATTACTCTAAAAGGCGGATTAAGATTTGGTATATAAGCATCTTTAAACCAATGCCATGCTTTGTCTTTATCACCCAACCGTGCATAAAGTAAGGTAAAGATGGCCTGTGTCATGGCCGGAGTGCCTTCGTTGGGTATCCTGGTGGAATAATATTCAAGGTCTTTGCGGATTTGCAACGGGTCGGTAACTTCTTTTAACGGATAAGATAAAAGATTTACATCGGCCTGTTTTATTCCTTCGCCTTTATAGGTAGCATGTTCTTTTGTAACACCATCGGGCATCTTTAACACAGGAATATTATTCGCCACATTCATCCAATCGGCATTTGCTGTTATTCCTAAAATTTTTGCAGCTTCCGTAGCGAATTGAAGATTTGCTTTTGCCGCTGCATTGGTGAAAGCATTATTGTCAACATTCTCGGCCCACTCATCAGCCGCCACCACATTTTTAATATCATACTTGCCATTACCATTTCTTTCTACCCTGCTTGCCCAAAAATCCGCTGTTGCTGATAAGATTGGCCAGCCTTTTTCCCGCAACCAGTTTTTATCCTGTGTTACACAATAGTAATTCCATGCAGCAATAGCAACACATCCGGTAATATGGTGTTCAAAAGGTCCGCTAAGAGCCCATACCGGTGTTTCTTCCACACCGCTTTCTGCACTTTCCCACGGGTACATGGCTCCTTTATACCCTTTGCTGAAAGCATTTCGCTTTGCTGCTTCTAATCGCTGGTACCGGTATTCAATCATACTCTTTGCAAGTTCCGGATGCAATACTAATAATGCAGGAAACATCCATAGTTCTGTATCCCAAAATACATGGCCATTGTATCCAAGGCCACTCAATCCCATTGGTGATGGAGATAAAGCCGTTCCTTCCCTGGTAAATGAATATAAATGATACAACATGCTGTGTACATCTTGCTGGCTTTGTGGGTCACCTTCTATTACGATGTCGCTTTTCCAAAGTTCATCCCATGCTTTATTATGAAAATTGAGAAGCCTGTCACGGCCTTCTAATTTGGCATAGATGGTTAACCGTTCTGCTTCATTCAGCGGATCATCATGATGGGCAGAAGTAATAGAAGAGCCTGCAATGGAATAGCGATAGGTTTCACCGGCCTTTAATTTTCTGCCGAATTTCATCAGGTGCATATTGTTGTCCCACATTTCATGTATCACTCTTGGCTCTTCTCCATGATGTTCAGGGAATAAAAAAGTATTGGAAGCACACATTAGTAATTTACCAGTTGGGCTTTTAGCAGAGGAGGTAAGCAGACTGATAACCACATGAGGCCTGTCTATTTCATTATAATAATTCTGCACATCTTTCAATGCGTCGGGTGCTTCCATTACACTGCTGCTGTTAATAGTTATATTTTTTTTGGCGGTTACGGTTATGTCCATCAGTACAGTAAACGGTAACTGTCGTAAGGAATAGTAGGTGTAAGAAACAGTAGCTTTATCAGTATATTCAAATGAAGTGGTGAAGCTGGCATGTTGCATATCCAGTTCCTGTTTCAGGTTGGTTGCAGTTTTGCCATCCATTCTTTTGCCATCAATATCCAGCGTAGCATTCAGTAAATTAAAGCTGCGAAGAAAATTACTTACTCTTCCACGGCCATATAAATCATAAGCACCGGCCAGCACCACGTCTTTTATTTTAAAAGGTTCGGGGGCAGATACGATGCCAATCATGCCGTTGGCAACAGTAACACCGTAGTAATTAGAAGGGTCAATTTTAGAAGCACAAATTTTCCAGGGGTCAGCCTGTTGTGCATTAACAGAAAAAGAAAAGGCAATAAGAAAAAAAAAGATAATTGTATTGCGTATCATATGTGCAGGTTTAGTATAACTGTAATAAAGGTCATGTATTGAGGTCAATAATCTTTTCCTCAAACGATTGCGGTTTAAAAGTTTCAGGGGAGGAAAAAATTAAATTCTTTGTTTACGAAACTTCTTTTTGATGGTCAATAATAAATTGTACCAATTCTTCTAACGATACATCAATCTTTGAAATGGCATCCGCTATATCATCCCGGCTTACCTGTGCGGCAAATGAAGGCGTCTTTAATCTTTTCAATATACTTTTTACTTCCAGCCCCTCATACAAAGTGGGGCGGATGAGTGCAGCGGCATGGGTGAAGCCGGAGAGTTCGTCAATGGCATAAATCATTTTATCCATTTTATTTACCGGCTCTACACCAAACACTTTTGGTCCATGCGAGGCGATACAATGAATTACTTCCGGGTCAATATTTCTTTTTTCTAATTCTTCAATAATAATGCGGCAATGATCATCAGGATATTTTTCCCAGTCAGCATCATGTAATAACCCGGCGAGTTCCCATTTTAATGCAGTTTGTTCATCTGCACTTTCTTTTTCAATAGCCCAGGCTTTCATATTGGCGGCCACCTGCTTCATGTGGAGCCGGAGTTTTTCATTAGGCACCCATTCATTTAATAATGTATGGGCTTCTTCAATGGTCATCAGGTTGCCGGCATTTTTAGGGTCGCCAAAAGAAGAACGGCCAAGATTACGGGTTGACATTTTTTTGAATTAAGGTTAAATATAAAGTGGATTTTTAAACATAAAACTTATTTACCCGGAAATAACCTTTCGGCAGGCTCTGAGCCAATAACCGAATTAGCTGTCATCATATTCAATGGCGCCTCTACCTTTGTGGTAAAAACTAACCCTTCGGTAAACTCAGGACTATGGAAGAAAAATTGCTCAAAGGAAAAATTTCATTTGTTAACTACGAAAAACTCTTTGCCACTATTGATTACCTCAGTAACAACAAAGAAAAATCTGTCAACTTTAAAACAAATGCGGCAGACAATACCAAAAAGCCCCATCACTATCGCCTTGGTGATGTGGTGAATTTTCAATTAAAATTATCTGACAGAGGGGATAAGATGACCGCTTTTGATGTGCAATTTATTCACAACACAGCTATTGATTTGCTGATCCAGAAAGCTGCGATAGAAAACCGGTTCTCCGGTTATCTGAAAAAGGTGGAAGACGATTTTTTTGTAAAAGAATGGGACAGCTATATTTTTTTTCCGCTTCAGGTGTCTCCGTGGGAAACACCTCCTGTACCCACGGCACAGAACGAAGCAATAACTTTTAAATTTCTGCATCTTGATAAGCCCAATGCAATTACTGCAGAATTATTTTCTCATCATTACATTCCTGAATACCGTATGGCACTGCAGCATTTTACTAACAAGATTGATATAGCAGCAATAGTAACGAAGGTTTCTCCTTATGCTGTTTATCTTGATTTATTTAATAATAAAATCCAGGCAAAACTTCCATTGGGGAAAGGTGAGGCAACGAAGCTAAAGGAAGGCGACACTATAACGGTAAAGATTAAACACCTCACCAATACCCGGATAGTTGTTGAACCGGTAGTAAATAATAAATAAGTATGTCATTCAAAATAAGCGGAAAACTTCCTTCAGGAAAATTGAAACAGAAAATTCAGCAATCGCCGAATTATAAGAACGGGGCATTTCAAAACCTATCACCTACTGCGGTGCAGCAGGAGGGAGTTACCTATTGGAAAATGACAAAAGAATTTTTTAAAAAGAATCCTGACGCCGTGCCGCCTGTAAAGCTGCCATTTATAAAAACTGATCTGAACAAATTGAATTCCGGCGAACCGGTTATTGTATGGTTTGGTCATTCTTCTTATTTATTGAGAATAGAAAATAAAAACTTCCTGGTTGATCCGGTATTTAGCGGCAATGCAGCCCCTGTATCTTTTATGGTAAAAGCATTTCCCGGAAGTAATGAATACAAGGCAGAAGATATGCCGGCTATTGACTACCTCATCCTTACTCATGATCATTACGACCATCTGGATTTTAAAACAATCCGAAAACTTAAAAATAAAGTTGGCAGCATTATTTGCTCACTGGGTATCAGTTCACATCTAATCTATTGGGGTATTAATAAAAATATAATCACAGAATTGGATTGGTGGCAATCAACGCCGCTTGACGGTGGTATGAAACTAATTGCAGCCCCGGCCCGCCATTTTTCCGGAAGGGGAATAAAGCGGGGGCAAACATTATGGTCTTCCTTCATTTTAAAAACGTCAACATACAGTTTATACCTTGGCGGTGACTCAGGGTACGATTCGCATTTTAAAGACATTGGCGAAAAGTACGGGCCGTTTGATTTAGCTATTCTCGAATCAGGTCAGTACAATGTTATGTGGCCGCTTATTCATATGATGCCCGAAGAAATGGTACAGGCCGCTATTGATTTAAAAGCCAAAGCAATCTTACCTGTTCACTGGGGAAAATTTAAATTGGGGATGCATGCCTGGAATGAACCGGTGAAAAGGGTAATGCAAAAAGCGGATGAATTAAACATACCAGTAAAAACGCCAATGATTGGACAACTACTTACACTTGACACACAGTTTTCAGGCACAAAGTGGTGGGATATATAAGTCCCGGGATAGATCATAATAAAATACAGTCAAAATATTTATTGAAAATCAATCTTTTACAGAGGTCGGGTAAAAATTACATTCCCAAACTGTAGGTTGAGATTTTTCTCAAACCTATCTTTGCACCCCATTTAAAAACAGTTGCCGGGATAGCGGCGACATAAACTTAGAAATCAAAATGAGCAAATTACATTTCACTACCAAACATGCGAACGAGGCTACCGTAAAACGCAACTGGTATGTTGTGGACGGTACTAATCAAACCGTTGGACGTATGTGTGCTAAAATTGCTGCGATACTTCGTGGTAAAAATAAAGCATCATACACACCCCACGTTGACACTGGAGATTACATTGTTGTAACCAACTGCGAAAAAGTTGTTTTAACAGGTAAAAAATTAGACCAGAAAATTTATGACCACTTTACTGGTTACCCGGGTGGCCGTAAAGAAGAGGTGGCAAGAACCCTGATTAACCGCAGACCGGAAGTAGTTATTGAAAGAGCTGTAAAAGGCATGCTTCCTAAAAACCGCCTGGGCCGCAAAATGTACAAAAAATTATTTGTGTATGTTGGCGATGCACATCCGCATGGGGCACAACAACCTAAAGAACTTAAATTCTAAAACCAGCTACGAGTAGTGAGTTATGAGACTTTAACTCAAAACTCATAACTCAAACCTCGCAGCTTAAAAAAAAATAAATGGAAAAGCAAAGAAACGGAATTGGTCGTCGTAAAGCTGCTGTAACAAGGGTATTCCTCTCTAAAGGAGAAGGCAGTATTACCGTAAACGATAAAGATTATAAAGTATATTTTCCACTGGTTTACTTACAAAACCAGGTGGAACGTCCTTTTAAAACAGTAGATGCTGTTGGCAAGTTTGATGTAAAAATCAATGCTATGGGCGGCGGAGTAAAAGGCCAGGCCGAAGCAGCTATGCTGGGAATTGCCAGAATCCTGATTGAAATTAATCCGGAGTTTCGTCCTGCATTAAAAGCAGCCGGGTTGCTGAAAAGGGATCCACGGTCTGTTGAACGTAAGAAATTCGGTCATAAGAAAGCAAGAAGAAGCTATCAGTTCAGTAAGCGTTAATTATTTATTATTGATTACTGACTACTTAAAGTAGTCAGTAATCAATAGGACAATAATCAATAATTAATAATCAATAATTCAAATTGAAATAATGGAAAATAATACATCCTTACAACAGCAACTTCTTGAAGCAGGTGTTCATTTTGGTCACCTTAAAAAGAAATGGAACCCTAAGATGTTACCTTACATCTTTGCTGAAAAGAAAGGTATCCACATCATTGACCTGAACAAAACTGTTGAGTGCCTGCAGGAAACTGCTGCTGCCTTGAAGCAGATTGCCCGTAGTGGTAAAAAGATTTTGTTTGTAGGTACTAAAAAGCAAGCAAAAGACATCGTAAAAGACTCTGCACAAAAAATCAACATGCCTTTCGTTACAGAACGTTGGCTGGGGGGTATGCTTACCAACTTCAACACCGTTCGTAAGAGTGTAAAGAAAATGCAGAGCATTGAAAAAATGCTGGGTGATGGCTCTTTCGACAGCATTACAAAAAAAGAAAGACTAACACTGTCAAGAGACAGGGATAAAATGGATAAAGTGCTGGGTGGTATTGCCCAGTTGGGCCGTGTACCTGCCGCTTTGTTTATTGTTGACATCGGGCATGAGCATATTGCTTTGGCAGAAGCAAAACGTTTGGGCATTGCTACTTTTGGAGTGGTAGATACCAACTGCGACCCTAACAAAGTTGACTTTGCTATTCCTGCTAATGATGATGCTACCAAATCAATTGCCATCATTGTTAATTATATCGTAGCTGCTATTGCAGAAGGATTGGCAGAAAGACAAGCCGCAAAAGATGAAGAAGTGGATGATGTTACGGATGATGAAAAAGAAAGAAAAGCTGCTAAGCTGCTTGCAGAAGCAGAGGCAGAAGGTGGCCGTGGTGGCAGGGGTCGTGGTGCTGCAGGTGCCGGTGGCGGACAAAGGCGCCGTACAACCGGCGGGCCTGGCGGAAACCGTGGACCTGGTGGTGGAAGGAGATAAGAACAGTTTGTGGTTTCGGGTTTGTAGTTTATTGTCTAAGCCCGTCTACATTACAGTCTTTTCTGCTCATTATCAGGCATTGGCAAGCAGTATAAAGCGACTAACTGCGAAAGAGAATTATTAATTCTTAATTACTAATTTTTAATTAAACTAACATGAGTACAGCAACTATAAGTGCACAAGAAATAAATAAACTTCGCCAGGCTACTGGTGCAGGTATGATGGATTGCCGCAAGGCGTTAACAGAAACAAATGGTGATTTTGAAGCAGCGATAGACTGGTTGCGCAAGCAAGGCCAGAAAGTAGCTGCAAAAAGAAGCGACCGTGAAGCAAAAGAAGGAGTGGTGATAGCACAAACAACGGCTGATAATAAAACAGGCATCGTAGTATGTGTAAGCTGCGAAACGGATTTTGTTTCCAAGAACAATGATTTTATAGCTATGGTACAGGGCATTGCTGATGCAGCTATTGCCGGCAATGTAAAAACAGTAGAAGAACTGAATGATACAATGGTAGGCGGGGCTAAAGTAGCTGACCTTATCAATGATAAGCTGGCTTCTATTGGCGAAAAAATTGGTATTACAAAATATGTAAGAGTGGAAGCTCCTTATGTAGCTTCTTATATACACGGTGCTTACCGCATTGGTGTATTAGTTGGGTTGGATAAAGCAAATGCTGAAGTAGGTAAAGATGTGGCTATGCAAATTGCTGCGCTGAACCCGGTAGCAGTAGATGCGGCCAGTGTACCTGCAGAAGTAGTAGCAAGGGAAAAAGCTATTATTATGGATGTGATGAAAGAAGATCCCAAAATGGCGGGCAAACCGGAAGAAATGCTTTCTAAAATTGCCGAAGGTAAAATGGGTGCTTTCTTTAAAGAGCAAACATTAACTGCCCAGGCTTTTGTAAAAGATGGCGGCAAAACAGTTGCTGACTATCTGAAGGAAAGTGGTGATGTGAAAGTGACAGAGTTTAAGAGAGTGGCGTTGGGGTAATATTTTAACTTTATTGATATTGAAAAAGGGAATCGGAAGGTTCCCCTTTTTTTATCCTATCGTTTAATAGAAGAGACTCTATCATTACAAATATTGAATAATACCAATTAGACATTGAAAATACATGGCAAATGTGTATATTCTCAAAGGATTACTTTTAATGTCTAAATGGTATAACACCCAGTTGTTATTACTGTAATAATGAATCCAAGGAGGGTTTGAATAGAATATTAAATTTCTCTTGCGCCTCTTTGGGAGCAATCGGACCTCCTGGTGATATTAGGTTTACTTTCCCTTCCTTATTGAGAATCATATTGAGGGGAAATCCTTGCCCAAAATTCATGATCTTCGAGCTATCATAGGAAATTAACAAAACTGGAAACTTTAGATTATGTTGCTTTACGACACGTTCAGCATCTTCTTTTGTTTCGAACGTAAATGAAAAAAATTGAAATTTTTCCTTACATTTATATTTTTCATACAAATTATTTAACGCCTCAAATTCTGCCAGACATGGAGGACATGCTTCGAACCAGAAATTGATAAATGTGATTTTATCATTCAGGTCATTCGTCGTAAAGCGATTACCATACAAATCAAAAGCAGAAAATTCAACTACTTTTTCCCCAATAAATTCCTGTGATGCCAATTTATATAACATAATTAGGCTTTCATTTGACGTATCGACAGTTTGTTTCTGACAATACGAACTGAAATTACTTGCTAACGTACAGCATATAATAAGCATTAATTTTTTCATTAAGTTATTTTTAATTCAAAATAAAAAGAGGGCTTAACTACTTGCCCTCTTATAAGCCATCTGAAATTTACCAGGTGAAGGTGCAAGAAAATCCAGAACTATTACATACAGGGAGGCAGTTAGCCATACACCATCCCTGAACACTACTGCTATCACTTACTATTTGATAATCACAGTACTCCGGATCATTGGAACTTGTCCAGGGTTATGGCAACCAATAATGCTCGAATGAACAGCCTATTGTATTACAACCGGGCTGACAAGACCAAAAACACATATCTTGATCCATGGTTGTACCGTTACCCCGATTGCAAGTTACACGATAATCATA
>JAYVKT010000198.1:0-10932 GCA_043768195.1 Chitinophagaceae bacterium
TCAAAAGGAAAAGGTAAAAGTGGTGGCGCAAGGGTTATTACCAATTTTATAATAGCAGACAGTATAGTTTATCTCCTCGCCATTTACGATAAAGCTGAAAAAGAAAATCTCAACGATAAAGAACTCGCTGAACTTTTAAAATACATCCCTGTATAACAACCCGTACTTAGCTTTCATCTATGCCCAAAATAAATTCTCAAACAGACCGTTAGCATCAGCAGGTTTTTTGCCTGTTAGAGTCCCGAAACAAGTATTTTTTCCTGCGGGAGTCTCCTCCGCATCACCCGTGAACTTTCCTGCCCATGTCTCCATGCATAGCCATGTGTGTGGGTATGAGACATTGGGCAGCTACAGAGCAGAAAGGCTGCAACCGTCCTTTTGTTGTTAAGATTTTAAACAATTTGCTGAAAGGTTTAACTTTGTACCTACCCCGGTTGTCTTCAGAATGTCGAATAATAAAAGGAAGATGATAAGCTGTCAGTAATCTGCGCCAACAGGCTGAAAAATGCACAATGGCGAGAGGCTTTTTGCCTGCCCGGATGGAATGAAAGCGATACAATTTGACCAGTTAAACCCATTGGATGCGCCTAATCAGGAGATGACAGGGATGAAAAGGTTTAGAGGAAACAGAGATTTAGGAGGACATGCTGGCAATCCCTATGCCGATGAATTTTTGGGAGGGTTGATGGATAAATTAGGTGGTACGGGAACTTCGAAAGGGTGTGATATTTTTGTTGCATCTGTAACTTTCGTATCAGGGACTAAGACCTTCTTTGTTGGAATAGGTCCAAAGTTTATTGGTACAATTACAGTTTTGGACGAAAGGCTGTATCACACTGATATATACATTAATATCGGAACAGTTTACGGTATTGCTCTTAAGTTGGCGTATAAAGATAATAATTCTGGTTACAAAGACTTTGATTGGATACAAACAATTAGGACAACAAATACTGATGATAAGAATGTTGTGAGTAATGTTTTCAATGATCCGGAAGAGAGTGATGACCCACCAGATGAATGGCGCCCATTTTATTATACTGACTTAGAGTATAATGATAAGAGAAGAATACCATCCGGGTCTATAAACCTAATTGGATTGTTGTAAGCATAATTATATGGTGTCCATCTCCGGCTGCTTTCAGTTAAGGGATCAATCACATGCCAACGCCCAATCTGATTATCGTATTGCCTGGCTCCGTAATCGTACCAATCCAGTCCGCTGCCATCAGAAAATTCTTTGCTCTGCTGTTCTTTTCCATTGTACAAAAACTTATTATCTGCTCCGCCAAATGATAAAGCTTTGGAAGAAATACCACTCATGCCCAAACCGAACGGGTAGAAGTGATCTTCCTGTAGCAGTGGCCCTCGCTTATGCGTTACCTGCAAATTATCAAAGAACACATCTATATTCGGCGTTTCATTGCTTACGTAAATATACAAATATCCGCTTTTATGTACCCTTGATTTCTACTTTTATGCGTATGCAAGTGTATTTAATAGACTATTTAGATAGCATAAAGAAAAAATTTTTTAGCCAAAATAAAACTACTGTAAATATCAAAAATGAGAACACACAAAAGAAAATTGTAATCTTAGAAGACACACGTTGACTTTTAAACAAAACAGGCTTCAACTTGATAATTTTACTAGACCTACCCGATCTCTGATAAAAAAAATAATTGAAAATGACTAACAATATAATCACTGATGCCCCATTCCATTTATTGTGATAAAAATCAATTCGCCAAAATTTAGCCAATGCAAATGCTAACATTGAATTAATAATAAATGCTTCGCACATACTCAGCATAAAACCTGTTCTTGCATGAGTGTCGCCTTCTTTTAATATTTTAATATTATAAGAAAATAAATTGAAATAAATAACATCAAAAATTTTCATAATAAGTATTAATAATGAGTAGGAACCTCAGCTGCTAATATTTGTTCAGTTTGGAGTATTCTTCTGGAATCATGATCGAGAGATAACCCGAAAAATTCCTTACTATGTGCTTTAAACTCTTTATACCATTCTCTCGAAGTAATAAACCTTCCCCCCTCCCAACCTATAGCGAAGGCCCATCCATATGCCCCGAAAGTTGAGTATCCAATAGCTCCTAGTTCAATTAAACCTCGTCCATCACTATACTCTCCACTGCTCATTTTTTGAGACGTTTCTATAACACTCATAGCACTAAACCCATACCCTATCCGTTTTAAGCCTCTATTTATTAAGCCTGCATGTTTCAACCTGCCACCTGTTGCTCCATTTCCATTAAATTTCGGAGAATACCATTTAGCTTTTTTGTAACTAAACCAACCCGCATTATTATATGCTGAAAATGACCATGTACCCAGAGCTAATTCAGCACCATTTGCAACATTGTCCCAATTATTCCCATTCCCACCCCCAAACAGAAATTTTTCCATTTTTGCGTAAGAAGAATACGCAATCACTATATTATCCATTGTTTGTATTGGATCAGTTGAAAAGCCAACATTAAATCCATTTCCGTTTGGGGAATCGGATGCTCCGATATTCCACCTTTCCGTTCCCGCCCAATACCGCTGATAATAGGTTAGCACCATTGCTGCAGTGATCTTCATTCCGCCACCCCATCCACCACCACCACCTCCTCCATCAGTCCTCCAATCAAACTGATTGCCTGTGAACTGATTTTTGTGTGTATCAAAAGCCGTACGAAAAAGTCCTGGGAGACTCCACAGTGTACCATTTTGATCCATGTATTTTGTTCGATCACCTAAAGGATCATTAAATGCAATAGGATTATTTCCAGCAAACTGGTAAACCGTAGCGTCGTACTCTAATTCACTTAAAATATCAATGCCCATAAATCTTCCTATCTGTGGATCGTACTGTCTAAAGAAACATTTATACAAATCCATTCCAAAATCCCGGTCCAATTCTACACCACCATTAAATTTTCGATGATTCTCCTTTCCAAAGCTCAATGCCTTACTGCTAATACCACTCATTGATAGCCCGAACGGATAGTAATGCTCTTCCTGCAACAGTGGCCCTCGTTTATGCGTTACCTGCAAATTATCAAAGAACACATCTATATTCGGCGTTTCATTGCTTACATAAATATACAAATATCCGCTTTTTGTTATCGCTTCATTGGTTCTGGTATGTGTGGTATATGTATCTGTGGCCCCCACCTGCTCAAATCCACTGTTGCTGCTTACATAGTTAAACTGCTCGTCAAACAATATCCAGTTGATAAACGCTTTGGGCTTGCTGCTATTGTAAGATTGGTTAGTTAAAAAATTAGTTGTTCCCGCATTTAACACATTGGTGCTGGCAAGGCCACCGGCATCTGCATGGCTGCCGGCCACCCCGCCTACGTTGCTGTTCAGTGCATTCAGCAAGTCGGTTAGTGGGCTTACCGGGGTGCCGGGTGTGTTGGTGCTTTTCCACCAACTGTTTACGGTAAGGTTCATGGTATCTCCCGCCATCACTTTCAGTATCATGGCCGGGCCTATCTTGTTACCATCGCCCCGCACCTTTGCCACCTTCGCATTGCCACTCGGTGTGTTGGCCGGGTAGCCGGTTGGCGCATCTATCCGGGTGGCTGGCAGATTGCTGTAATACGTTTCTTCGGTAGTGGCGGTGGCTGTTTCCATGGTGGCAGCCGGGTACATATCGGTTTGCTGCTCTTCGGTTAATACCATCCGCACATTTCCAAGATGGTCTTTTATAAAATAATCATATACAAAACTGTTTCCCTTTTTCCGTATTCTGCCCTCCTCATGCCCGGTATATAAAAGGCTGTCAGTATAACTACCGGCTTGCGGCCAGCCCCCGGCAGTTGTGTTTTTGCTTTCGTACACAAAGCCGCAGATATAGCTGGTGGTAGTGGTGGTAGCCGACATATAACCCCAGTTGTCATACACTTCTTTTGAAACTTTGTTGCCCGCTGCATCGTATTCATAAGTAATTCTTCCGCCTCCATAAACTTGCCCGGAAGCAGTTGGCTTCTCCACCTCGCTTACAAGGTTCAGGTAGTTGTATTGTATGTCGCTTATATTTTTATTCTTATCAGTAGTAATGCTGCCATTGGCATTGTAAGTATAATCGGTAGAGGTTTTGGTGCTGGCATTGTATTTAAAATCTCCGAGCAGGCTGGTAAAGTTATTGGCCGTATCGGCCACTTGTAGCAGTTTATTACTATGGCTGGCATAAGTGTAACTCAGGTAGTCTATAACCGGAGAGGTATTTATTTTTAATCCTTTCTGCGTCATGCTCAGTATATTTCCGTTGGCATCATAGCTCATATTGCTTACACTAAAATCTACTCCGGCAGCTTTACTAAAACTGCTGCTGGTGTATTGGTTAAAGTCGGCCGTAAGCAAGCGGTTTGCTTTGTCGTAGGTAAAATCATATTTTCTTTTTTTTCGCCACAAAAAACCGGTCTCGTTTTGAACGAGACCGGTTTTTTATTTTAGTTTTATTATTTTTTATTGCTTTACCTCACCTTCAGCATCGGCCACACTTTCTGTGTTACACCGTTTTGAAAACGGGCATAATAAATACCCGTCGGCAATCCGGCAGAATCAAACCGTACTTTATCCTGTGTGGCAACGGCATAATCTTTTTCCAGCAGTGTTGCAATAACCCGGCCCAGTGTATCAATAACCTGTATTAAGGTATGGCCTCCTTCCGTTTTAAAAAATATTTCCGTATAGTCTGTAAACGGATGGGGATAGTTATAAAGCGATTTTACAGGATCAGCAGGCGGAGGTGTTATACCAGTGCAGCTAAGGCTGCTCTTAAATAATGGCAATGATTGTAACTGGCTATTAATGTTCGGTGGATACAATCCGGCCACCACTGTTTTATCAAGGCAAAACCATTTCTCCAATATCGTTGAATAAATACTCCTGAAATCGTATTGCATCGGTATATTATCATTCACCGAAGCATTGGTGGGTATGGCAGGGTTATCACCCAGCACACCGGCTTCTATTTTACTTCCAAAAAGAAACATCGGTGCAGCAGCACCATGGTCGGTGCCTACACTGGAGTTAGATTTTATACGACGGCCAAACTCACTGTACGTCATTCCAATT
Source organism: Chitinophagaceae bacterium (assembly GCA_043768195.1). Classification (GTDB taxonomy): domain Bacteria; phylum Bacteroidota; class Bacteroidia; order Chitinophagales; family Chitinophagaceae; genus JJ008. The sequence continues at coordinate 5,095 of JAYVKT010000198.1, forward strand.
ACACGGTCTTGTATATTTAGAAATTGTAAATCATCCTGGAAAGCCTTCGTAGCATCAGACAACCTTTGTAGCAAGGTAGCATGTGCACCAGTGGTGGTGTCTGCAGAGTTTACCTGTACAGAGTGGGTATCATAACCACCCGTACTTACCATATACACCCTGGTTTTTAATCCCCCTTTAATTAACCGGGCCACAATTTTTAATTGGTCGGCCAAACTATTATTGGTTGGGTAAGTGGCTTGCTGTGTTACTGCATTGGCAGCATTGCGAATAACGGTGGAATATTTTTGTGTTTGCTGAGATACAAGACGAACATATTTTAATTCTTTTCCGGCAGGTGTATCCGGCACAGGATCGGTGGTGCCATTTAAAAGATTATAAAAAGAAGTTGGGTTGGTAATGCTCATTGCCATATTCACCACCGGCCCTTGTGTGGTAAGTGTGGTAGTAGAACCAATCTGTATGGCCAGCGGATCTGGTGTGTTTACATTGGGATAGCCCGTTGGAAAATTCGGGTATTCATAATTAAGATAACGGCCTGCCCAGCCACTAAACACTTCCTGGTTACTGTTGGAGCCACTCATCCAGATGTCTGTAGCACGGAAGTGGGAAAAATTGGGTGCCGGATAACCTACTGCCTGTATCACTTTCATCATTCCATTATTGTGCAGCGTATGCATGCCTGTCATAGAGGGGTGTATGCCTGCACCACTGCTGCCTAATGCCAGTATCCTGTTTTGCGGAATAGCCACATTCGTTCTTGCATTAAAGTAATTGGAATAAGTGGAAATGGGTATTACCGTATTCAAACCATCATTACCACCCGAAAGCTGGATAATAACAAGTACATGGTCGGTGTCTGTTGTGCTCTGCATCAGTGCCTGCACCAAAGGAGAGTCGGCTGCAAAAGCTTTTACAGAATATCCATTTATCAATGCTGGCAACAATGTGGCTGCCGGTAAAGTTTTTTGTAAAAAATCTCTTCTTTTCATGTGTCGTTTTTTAACTGAAAAAGATGATTTATGATAATTGATATTCTGCCAGGTTAAAGAAATACTGGAATAATGATTTCAACCTGTTATTTACAATATTGAAATTAGCAGTAGTAGGGCTGGAGATATAAGCTGCCCAGGCATTGGTCCAGTAATAATCCCACTGCTGGTTGCTCAGCAATATCTGTGTCTTGATTGTCTTTTTTGATTCGAAAGACAATTGATTACGGAAAATAAATTTCAACGCATCATCAATTAAATCATTCGGGTTGCCGGGGTTACTGAACTGCTGCACATAAGTAACAAAATTAAAAACCACCCGTTGACCGTTTCTGGTATAGCCGTTGGTGGCCATCAGATCGGTAAACTGGTTTCGTTTGGGTAATGAGTCTGAGTTGATCCAAATTTCATGAAAAAGTGGTTCCTGGTAATAGGCGGGCATACCAGCAACATTGGGCGGGTCGTGCAGCACCTGCCCGGTGTTCACCATATATGCATAAAAGAAGTTCCACATGCCATAGTTAGTATCCCAGTCACTCGAAACCGGAAATACCGTATTCATTTCCCTGAGTGAGCCAATGATATGATCAGCCGGATTCTTGATGTAGCAATTCTGATTTAATACATCGAAGAAATGTTCACTTTTAAAAAGTGCAGCCAGCACCGGACGAATATCATAATTATTCGACCTGAAAATATCAGCCAGCGGTGTTATTACATTGGTCTCTGTATTTGCATCAATAGTATAATAAATAAAGAAGCGGTAAAACTTGCGGACAATAAATTTTGCCACTTCCTGGTTAGCAAAAATCATATTGAGCAAATCAGTCAGCTCCAGTTGTCCGGCAGTGGCTCCTGTTCTTCCTGTAATAACTGTATTATTAAAAAAAGATGAAAATGTTTTATTAACAGATGAATGCCTGCTGGATGTAAATACAGTAGTGTAAGTAGTACCATTAACTTGCCAGCCTGTCAATGCTTTGGCGGCTTCTTTCACATCATTCTCCGTGTATTGTGAACCCGGCCCTTTTCCGAGTGTAAATAATTCCAGTAGCTCCCTTGCATAGTTTTCATCGGGAGCAGATGCTACACTGAGATAACCATTAAGGTAGCGAAGCATAGAAATATCCTTCGTAATGGCATCTATCATTTGTTTAAAATTTCCCAACGCATATTGCCGCACAAGGCTATGCTGCATATACACCCAGTTACCATTACCAACATCTTCTGCTTCATTGCCAAAATGGTCAACCCAAAACATCACTAATTTTTCACGGATGCTTCTGTCCTGGTTTATCATAGCACCCGTCCACCATTTTTTATACGAGGCTCTTCTTTGTGATTGAACAGTACCGTCGTTATTAATATCATTTACCCAGGTGGTTCCCTGTGCAATATTTCCATCGGGTGTGCCGGGCTGGGTAGAAGTAGTGTATTCTTTAATTGGGGGTAAAGGCTGAGGGGCGGTTGGATTAAGTAATTCATCAACTGCCTGGCTGATTGTCCGGGTTTTGAAATAATCTACATCGGCTTTTTTGGCACCGAACATGGTTCGCTTTAGCAGGTGAACAATCTCGTTTTCCGTCCAGGGGCCGGAGTAAGGATTGACACCAGAAGTAATATTGCGGGAAGCCTGTGGAGATACAACAGGCTTTTTTCTGCGTTTAGCAGTCAGGAAGTCTCTTCTGTCCATAGCGATGATTTTGGTTCAGCGATGAATACTGACTTTAAAGATACAAATTGGTTTAAACAATTTTTAACAAATGTTCCCCGGAAAATATTGATAGACAATAGTAAAAACCCTCTGAACCAGCCCTATTGATAAAAAATAAAACCGGATGCAGGGCAACCGGTCTTATGTTGTTTAAAAAGAGATGATTATAAGTTTTCTATAATACCCGCTATACCCTGGCCGCCACCCACACAAGCCGTCACCATACCATATTTTTTATTCAACCTCTTCATATCGCCAAGTACCTGGATAGTAAGTTTGGCACCTGTGCAGCCCAATGGATGGCCCAATGCAATAGCACCACCATTGATATTTACTTTTGAGGGATCAAGTCCGGCTTCTCTGATTACGGCCAATGCCTGGGAGGCAAAGGCTTCATTCAATTCTATCAAATCAATTTGAGAAAGATTCATTCCTGCTTGTTTCAGCACTTTGGGAATAGCCGCCACCGGGCCAATACCCATAATGCGGGGATGCACACCAGCTACAGCACTATTTACTAAACGGCCGATAGGTTTTAAGCCGAGTTCATTCATCATCTTCTCCCCCATTACTATCACAAAAGCTGCGCCGTCAGAAGTTTGAGAAGAGTTGCCAGCCGTAACCACACCACCTGCAGCAAATGCAGGTTTCAGTTTTGCCAATGCTTCAATAGATGTGTCGCCCCTTGGGCCTTCATCCGTATCCATTATGTAATTTTTCTTTTGCTTTTTTCCTTTTGCATCAAGATAAATTTCTTCTACGTCTATCGGAAGGATACCGGGTTTAAAATGCCCGTCTTTAATAGCGGTAATTGCTTTTTGGTGAGAGTTAAACGAAAACTCATCCTGCGCCTCCCGGCTGATGTTATAGTCTTTTGCTACAGCTTCTGCCGTTAATCCCATACTCAGATAATAATCCGGCTCATCTTTCGCAATTTTATAAGAAGGAACAGTTTTCCATCCTGCTGTTGGCACTAAGCTCATACTTTCTGTACCCCCGGCAATAATACAATCGGCCATTCCCATTCTTATTTTGGCGGTAGCCATCGCAATAGTTTCCAAACCAGATGCACAATACCGGTTTACGGTAACACCGGGTACATCAAAACCCAAAGCCCTTGCAGAAATGATGCGGCCAAATTGCAAACCCTGCTCCGCTTCAGGCACAGCATTACCAACCAGCACATCATCCACCATTTTTCCTTCTAACTGAGGAACAGTTGCCATCAGTCCTTTAATAACTTCTACGGCCAAATCATCGGGGCGATAAAAACGAAATCCACCTTTTTTGGCTTTACCCACTGCTGTTCTGTAACCGGCGATAATGTATGCTTCTTGCATGGTTAAATTTTAAAGGTTGTTTATGCAACTTTCTATATCAAAGGTATAAAACCACGGCAATTAAATTCGCTTTTGAAGATGTATTTTTGTAAAAATCAGGGTATGGATAATATCATTACAATAAAGATAAAAGATAAGAAGGCCAAAAAGGTAATCCAGAGCCTTGCAGAAATTAAGTTTATCCAAATTGTGAATGATCCTACGCTTGGGCTAACTGGTAAAAAGAAAAAACAGGCGAAAGATTTTTTGTCGGCATTAAGGCAAGCTAAATTGGCTGAACAGGGAAAGATAAAATTGAAAACCTTAGATGAGTTAATAAATGAACTCTGAATTTATCATCCTCACAGCAGATAGTTTTAATAAATCTGTTAAAAAGCTTGGGAAAAAATACCCTTCAATCACAAAAGACCTCCAGGCTTTGAAATTGCAATTATTGAAGAATCCCACCGATGGCATACCATTAGGAAAAAATTGCTTTAAAATAAGGATGGCAATTTCATCAAAACAAACAGGAAAAAGTGGCGGTGCCCGGGTTATTACCTATGTAAAAATTGAGAACAAACACATCACCCTGCTTGATGTGTATGACAAAGCAGAAAAAGAAACCATCACAGAAAAAGATTTAGCTGCACTAATTAAAAAGGCCGGGTAGGCATGAAAAAAATTATTTCGTTCGCTTTTATTTCCCCGCAAACAAGTCCATCTGCAGATTTGGCCTTTAAAAAAAGTTTCTGCTTTCAGGACAGATAGGGTTTCTTTGAAAAAAATTACACATGAAAAAACTGTTTTTTGCATTAGCTCTCCTGATTTTAGTTGCCTGTGGCTCTTCTAAAAAGAAAACGACGGGAACCAGAGAAGTTGCAGGAGCCCCGCTGGAACAAAGGCTTGCCGATTTTATGAAAGTGAATGAAGTAATGGATTTTGAAAAGGTGATGGACTACACCTACCCCAAACTGTTTACCCTGGCACCCCGCACACAACTGATAAAGGCCATGACCGATGCCTTTAGCAATGAAGAAGTAAAAATAGAGCTGGACTCGATGAGGATTGATACTGTATTCGCTGTTTTTAACATGAGTAATGGCAGTTATGCAAAAGTGAAATATTCAATGAATATGCTGATGAGTTTTAAGGACAGCACCGATACAGAAGACTCAGAAAATGATTTAGTGCTGCAGAGTATTGCAGCAGAATATGGTTCGGAAAATGTGAGTAAGGATAGAAAGACGGGTGTTATTACTATAAGAAATACCAGCTATATGGTGGCCATAAAAGATGAATATGCTAAAGAATGGTCTTTTGTAAACCTGAACAGAGAAGACCCGATGATTAATAAATTATTTTCGAAAGAGGTGCTGGATAAGCTGGACACTTATAAATAATTCCCACAAAGTGCATGTATAAAATCCTCCGCAATATCCTTTTTTGCTTTTCCCCCGAATGGGTGCATTATTTTTCGATGAATGGCCTGAAGCTTTTATGCAATATTGGTATAAAGAAAATTATTACAAGACTTTACAAGCCGAAAGGGAATAATCAATACTCTCTCGCCTTAGGCGAGATTAATATTCAATTCCCAAATAAAGTTGGCCTGGGCGCCGGGTTTGATAAAAATGCAAAATACCTGAGAGAATTAGAATGTCTTGGTTTTGGTTTTGTAGAAATAGGAACCGTAACGCCGTTGCCACAAGCAGGTAATGATAAACCCCGTTTGTTTCGATTGCCAAAAGATAAAGCACTTATTAACCGGATGGGATTTAATAATGACGGGGTGAAGGTGGTTACAGAAAGA
>JAYVKT010000199.1:0-2949 GCA_043768195.1 Chitinophagaceae bacterium
CGGCCATCTCTTTCCAGCGTTACATCATAATCGTTTAATTCAAGATAATTCTTCAATACACTTCCAAGGTTGGGGTCATCTTCGCACAACAAAATTTTAGGTTTCTTAGTATCCATTTTCGGTGGTTTTATTATTGGTGACAAATAAAGTTAAAGCATTTCGGGGGTTAAAGAATATGGAACGAATATTTTGTTAAATCCCGTTGTTTCAACCTTTAGGCTCTCTACTTTAGCTTTATAGTATAAAAACTGTGCCATACGGACCGGGGGAACAAATTGAGGTATTTTTTTCCTTTGGGCTGTCATTGTAGCGACAGATGAATAGGCAACTATTCTGATTTTTACAGCCCTCAAAAAAGGTTTGTAGAATATTATGTATTTTTAATGACCAATGAGAAAAGCTTTATTACACAGACCTGAAACTGCCGTGGATGTTTTCAAACTTCTTCCGGAAGGTGTTTATTGCCAGGTAATCAATAATGTTATTTATATGTCGCCTTCGCCAACTTTTCAACATCAGGATATCGTCTTTGAAATAACGTCACAATTAAGGGCATATATAAACAAAAAAAAGCTTGGAAAGAGCATTGGCTCACCCATTGATGTTTTTTTAAACAAAAAAAACGCCTTTCAACCTGATATTATTTATATCAGTAACGAAAATCTTTCTTTAATTGGAAAGGATGGCAAAGTGCATGGTGCTCCCGATTTGATAATTGAAGTTCTTTCTCCAAGTAATGCTGAAGATGATAAAGGGGAAAAGAAAATTGTGTACGAAACATCTGGCGTTAAAGAATATTTTATTGTCGACCCTCTATCTAAAGAAGTTACTTCTTTCTATCACTTCGAAGGGAAATTTGAAATGGGTATAGTCCAAAATGGGAAAATCGTTTCCCGGATGCTCAAAAAGACTTTTAAGTTCTAATAGTTTACAGTCCCATCAATTTTTTATACTCTTTCTCGTTCATATACTCCAGCAAATCTCCCGGCTGACATTCCAGCACTTTACAAATGTCTTCTAAGGTAGAAAAGCGGATAGCTTTGGCTTTACTTGTTTTTAAAATACTCAGGTTCGCCATGGTAATATTGACCCGTTCGCTTAGTTCGGTAAGCGACATTTTGCGGCGGGCAAGCATTACATCTAAATTGACTACGATAGGCATGTTATACGGTTAGGTCTTGCTCTTGTTGTAATACTTCCGCTTTCTTCATTATTTTATATAAAGAGGATAACAGGATGCCTATCCAAAAGGCAACGATGCTAAAAATTGTAAATTTTTCAAGATGATATATATTCTGCGTAATGCTTTGTATATGTTTATTAACTAAACACAAACGGAAATAATCGGCTGCCGCAAATATAAAACATGTTATCCCGGCCTGTTTTAACCCTTCTACCATTTGAGACGAAAACGGTTTTTCAACATTGTAGGTTTTCATTCTTATCAGAAAAATGATGCAAATGGATAGAATTAAAAGGGTATAAATTGGGTCAAGAAAAATATCATCGCCGGGGGCAAATAATTTTAGCAACATATTTCCTTCTTTGATTTTCAGATACGGATGACCTTTAATTACGGTTGATTCGTCAAAGGTTCTTATAGTTGGACGGACTGAATCTTCGAAAAAAAATTGCGAACTAATTTTTTCTTCTTCCACCTTTATATACACTTCATCTAGTGGAAGATTATTTAGGTTATCGGCGAGGGCCATTAATGATAGGAGAATAATTGAGCACAGCCAGATAGTTAGGCCTAATTTTTTATTTTTAAAAAAACTCATATCTATTTGGTCTAAAAGATTAAAAATAATTTTACACAGTCAGGTCTTGTTCTTGTTGTATTTGGATACCATGTTTTACAATTTTTGCAAAAGCAATAAAGAGTAGCAATAGCCAGAATTCAGGTTTAGAGAAGGGGAAATTATCAAATGAATATTCATTATCAGTTATTTGCAGGAAATAACTTCGCATAGATGAATACCTGATAATGTTTAATATCCATGTAAGGAATAATACGATCTGTATCCCAAAAATTGTATTTAGTAACTTTTTGTTGAAAAGTTTTGACTCATTATTATGCCAGAAATTTATACAAAATATAAGGCAAGTAAAAATTCCTGCGAGGGCATAAAGATTATCAGTAAATAATTCTGTCTTCGGAGCAATAAAATTTATAAGGCTGTTTTTTTTCATCCTTATTACAGCCTCTCCATAAACTATTACTTTATCATATTCCTGAATTAAGGGTAAAGAAGCTAAAAATGCAGAATCAGATTCCAATCCAGTTTTTTTAATAACAGGGATAAGATTAAAATTTGTTGAAGGTGAAAAGATGTTGATTATTATAGAAGTAAAAAACATAAGTAGTAGAACTATTGCCAGTAATAGTAGTCGTACTTTATTAAATCTTTTCATAGAAAAATAGAACTTCTTCATAACACATATTTGAATAAAGATATAAAATTATTGATAAACAATAAAAAAATATTTAAAATAGATGTTTTTACTTTTTTGTTCCCGGATGTCTAATTCACTCATTTCCATTATCTTTCCTTAAATTTCCACAATGCCCGACAGTACAAAATTTCTCGATACCGTAAAAACCGGCTACACTTTCAAAGGCGAATGTTTTAAAATAGGAGCCGCCATGCTCGATGGGGCGGTGGTGCCCGGTGCCGATGTATTGATCCCTTTAAAAACAATGAACCGCCACGGTTTAATAGCTGGCGCAACAGGTACCGGTAAAACAAAAACCCTGCAAATGCTGGCCGAAGGATTGAGTGATGCCAGTGTGCCAGTATTGCTGATGGACATAAAAGGTGACTTGAGTGGTATTGCTGCAGCCGGAACAGTAAATGAAAAAATAACAGACCGTTGCCAAAAATTAAATATTGAATACAAGCCAACGGCTTACCCAACAGATTTGTTGACGTTGAGTAACCAGAAAGG
>JAYVKT010000200.1:0-3445 GCA_043768195.1 Chitinophagaceae bacterium
AACATCCTTTCTTCTTGCGTTATAAAAATCGAGTACCAATTGCGGGTTCTTTCTCCAGCCTCTTGGTGTAGCTACTTCGGTTACTTCATATCCTTCCCACAGGCCATCGCTGTCACGGAATGTTTTTAATCCGCTTTCTGCACTGATGCCAGCACCGGTAAGGACAACTAATTTCTTTTTTGCCATACTCAAATGTAAAAAAGCAAAGCCATCCGTGCAAAACGAATGGCTTTTTTAAATAACTATTTCACTTTAGTAAACAGAACAGTTGAACTATCTCCTGCCCGAACCTGCAAGCTGTCCTGCGTCAGTTTAGTTACCACATAAACCTTGCCTGTTGAGTCACTGGCTTTTTCTTTCCAAATTAACTCACTGACTTTGTTCCATTCATAGTGTGAAGTGTCGGCTTTTACTGAATCGTTTAATGACCGGACTACATTACCGTTTTTCTGAAAATCAAACTGATACTTGTTGAAATTAGAATCAGTTGCCATTACGGCTTCCGACCCCCATTTACCAACGATCCATTCTTTTTTAATTTCGTTAGTGGTCGTTGTTTCCTTTTTCTTACGGAGAAAGAAAAAGGCTCCTGCTCCGGCTGCTACTACGAGCAGCCCGATGATAAGTTTGTTCATGGCTATACTTTTTAAAGGTTAATACTAAAGTAGAATAGGAAACTGCATTGATCAATTGCAGCGTTCTGCTTAATCACTTTAGTATTTAGATGTGAGAATCAGATATTGATACCACAACCCTGTAAAAAGTAACCTTCCAAATTTGTTAAATGAAATTTTGAACGACTCCCGACTAACGACTCCGGACTCATTTACTCTCCCGCCATCTCCATTACTATCTTCCACTCTTGATCAGTAACCGGCTGAACTGATAAGCGGCCTAATCTTACCAATGCCATATTGGCTAATCGCTTATCTTTTTTTATAGCTTCCAGTGTAACGGGTGTCTTAATTTTTTTTACCGGCTTCAGATCAACCGCTACCCAGCGTTCATCATCGGTGGTTGGATCCTGGTAAAATTCTTTGGACACTTTAGCAATTCCAACAATTTCAACTCCTTCATTACTGTGATAGAAAAAAACCTCATCTCCTTTTTTCATGGCACGGAGGTGCAGGCGGGCTGCATAATTTCTTACACCACTCCAGCAGGTTTGTTTTTCTTTTACAAGGTCGTCCCAACTATAAGTTGAGGGTTCTGATTTTGCCAGCCAGTATGCCATAAGATTTCGTTTTTATTTCACCCCGATTGTTATCCGGACAAAAATACAAGGTTGTGCAATAAAAAAAATTCCCATTTACAATCCGAAAGCCTTTTACCTGCCGTATCTGTAATCGTTCCCACCGGGAAAATTTTAAAAAATCAAAAAAATAAAATTAAACGTATGAAATCTATCAAATCAATCGGACTGATGCTGACAGCAGCATTTTTGTTTAATGTTTCTTCTGCCCAAACCATGAAAGAAGAAACAGTAGAAGTTGGCGGAGCAGCCATGTTTCCTTCTAAAAACATTGTAGAAAATGCTGTCAACTCTAAAGATCACACTACGCTGGTGGCTGCTGTAAAAGCCGCTGGCCTGGTAGAAACCCTGATGAGTGCCGGGCCTTTCACTGTATTTGCCCCAACGAATGCTGCTTTTGGTATGTTACCTGCCGGTACGGTGGAAACATTAGTAAAGCCGGAAAACAAAGCAAAACTGACCGGAATCCTTACCTACCATGTAGTATCTGGTAGATTAGATGCAGATGCACTAAAAGCAAAAATTAAAGAAGGTAAAGGCACAGCAGAATTAGCAACTGTTGCCGGTGGCAAATTGTGGGTGATGAAAAAAGATGGCAAACTGTGGTTAAAAGATGAAAATGGCGGTATGGCTCAAATTACAATCAAAGATGTTTATCAAAGTAATGGTGTGATACATGTTATTGACCATGTGGTACTTCCTAAATAATTTGTTTTCTGTTTCAAAAAAATCTCCTGCCAGTGGCGGGAGATTTTTTGTTTGTCGCTATCCTGACAAAGCCCCAGCCATTATATTGTGAACTTACACTTCTTTACTTCTTACATTTAGTTAACTTAGATGCGGCCTGCAGCGTTATTATGATTAAGAAAGAAATTATCAAAAAGCATCCTTTAGCCATCCGTTGGTTTCACTGGATTAATTTTCCGGTACTGGCTATTATGATCTGGAGTGGATTATTAATTTACTGGGCCAACGATGTTTACAAAATTGGTTTTGGAAATACCACCCTTCTAAAATTTTTCCCTAACTCTTTTTACCAGGCATTAAATGTTCCTTTCCGTCTTTCAGAAGGTATGGCCTATCATTTTGTTTTTATGTGGCTGTTTTTTTTAAATGGTATTGCCTATGTTCTTTATACAGCTATCTCTGGTGAATGGAGATTATTGATGCCCAATCGCAAGTCATTTAAAGAAGCCTGGCAGGTGCTGCTGCATGATTTGCGGATCCGGAAAACGGCACCACCTGTAAACGGAAAATATAATGCAGCACAACGCATTGCCTACACCGCAATTATTTTTATGGGTATTGGCTCTATCCTTACAGGTCTGGCTATTTATAAACCAGTACAGTTAGGCTGGCTTTGCTCTTTGATGGGTGGCTATAAAATGGCAAGGATACTCCACTTTGCATTGACGATTGGCTATGTTTTGTTCTTCCTCGTTCATATAGGCCAGGTAATTATGGCCGGCTGGAATAACTTCAGGGCAATGATAACAGGATTTGAAGTGAAAAAAGCAAAGAAAAATTTACCTGAACCGGATACACAACAAGCAACTGACGAATCAGTTAAATAATATTGTTATGTCAAACTTTTTTAAAATTCTGTTTACAAAAAATTCAAACCTTGATACTGAACAGCTTATTATGAAAAAGACAGTTGTTTCTTTCTTTTTCTTTTTTGTGTTTGCCGGAGCTGCTTTTGCCGGATGGAAATGGTTGCGTAAGCAGCCTGCGACGGCTGGAAAAACCAGTGCCCCTCTCCGAAAAGTATTAGATGCTAACGAAAATGTGTTTGACAAGTTATTATCTGATAAGCATCTTTCAAAAGAGTATCCATTGTCAAAAGCAGTTCCTGCAAGAGTGAATGGCAACATCGGGTTAAAAACAACTTTCGATCCGGCTACCTGGGTAATGAATGTAATAAAAAGTAAAGGCGATACACTAAAAATAACATTGGACGAAATAAAAAAATTACCAAAAATTGAATTTGCTTTTAATTTTAAGTGTATTGAGGGTTGGAGCCAGATCACCCATTGGGGCGGTGTCAGGTTTACAGATTTCATAAAAGCATACGGGTTAACTGAAGAAGGTGGAATGAAATATCTTGGACTTGCTACGCCAGATAAACAATATTATGTTGGTATTGATATGCCAAGTGCTTTACATCCGCAAACATTATTATGCTATGAATTA
>JAYVKT010000201.1:0-3270 GCA_043768195.1 Chitinophagaceae bacterium
TAAGCGAAAATGGAGATATTGCTAACTGGAAAATACCTGGCAAAATGGTGAAAGGAATGGGTGGGGCAATGGATCTGGTGGCCAGTGCCAAAAACATTATTGTGGCAATGCTGCATAGCAATCCTAAAGGCGAGTCAAAACTGTTGCCAAAGTGTACACTACCACTTACGGGAGTAGGCTGTGTAAAAAAAATTGTATCTGATATTGCAGTATTGGATGTAACGCCGCAAGGTTTTAGGTTATTGGAAAGGGCACCCGGCATTAGTGTAGAAGAAATAAAAAGCAAAACGGCAGGTAAATTAATTATAGAAGGCGAAATACCAGAAATGGTTTTTTGATTAACCCGAGGCTGTCTAAAAAATCATTATTTCACGCAAAAACGCCAAGGCGCAAAGAAAAAAAATAGTGAGAATCAATTGTTACGACTTTGCGAGAAAATTTTTTTAAGCAGCTTTTGATACAGCCTCTTCTTTTATAATAAGATACTACCGCCTCTCCCATGAGGGGATGGAAACCCCGCTAATCAATTAAATTATTTTTTACGGCAAAGAACACCAACCCTGCTGTATTCTTGCTGCCAAAGCGTTCCATCAGCCTGTCCTTAATGGCTTCAACAGTTCTGGGACTAATTTCCATTTTCTGGGCAATCTCTGCAGCGGTAAACTCCATACAGATAAAACGGATTACATCTTTTTCTTTATCGCTTAAAGTGATTTCGCTGTTGAGGGAAGGAATTACCTTTTGCCGGGAATGAGATTTTTTTAGCAGGATGCGGTTTACAAAATTATTGAGGTAATAACCTTTTTCATACACTTCCATAATGGCCCGGCGAATTTCCTGTGGTTCAGAATTTTTCAACAGGTACCCATTGGCTCCGTTTTCCATCAGGTGGTAAACAAACCGTTCATCTTCATACATGCTTAAAATAAGCACTTTTATCTGTGGATATTGTTTGCTGATTGTTTTAGTGGCTTCTATACCGTCTTTACCCGGCATACGCAAATCCATCAGCACCACATCCGGTTCTGCTGCAGGCAGGCCATTCAGCAGTTCTTCGCCATTTTCTGCTTCAAACACAAATTTAATATTGGTAAAAGGACGGAGGGAGAGGATAACGCCTTTGCGAAAAATTTTATGATCATCGGCAATAGCTACCTTAATTGGGTCCATAGTTATCAGATAAAGAATAAAAGTAACAAATTCCCGTCACTTGATGGATTATTGGGTATTGAGTGAGTTTGAAATAATTGAACCACATAGCAACATAGAAACATAGACCTCACATAGAAATTCTTATGTGTTTCCTTTTTGTGCCCTATATACCTATGTGGTTCAAAGACATTCGACACGAAAGTTTCAAACTGAACCACTACCGGCTTATTGATAAGGCTCGTCTTTCGGCAGCTCTATCGTTACTTTGTAATAAGTCTGCGACATATCTTTTTCAAAATTGATATTGCCCTGCACTAAACGCAAACGGCTGCTGATATTTTTTAGCCCAAGCCCCACATTGCTTTTGTTCAGCTTATCAAAATCGGCCTGTACAATGCCACGGCCATCATGATGGATTCGCAGGTAAAACTTATCGGCATGCACATTTTGTGTAAGGTGGATAAAACTTGAATTGCTGTGTTTAAGAATATTGTTAATCAGTTCCTGAACGATACGGAACATGACGAGTTCTTTTTCTTCCTTCAGCCGTTCTTTATATTCATGAAAGCGGCTGCTGGCATTAATGGCGCCGGAGCCGCTTATTTTTTGAAACAGGTCGTTTACGGCCGACTCCAATCCAAAATTTTTAAGGGTAGGAGGCATCAGGCTGTGGCTGATGTTGCGGACAAGCTGTATCGTATCATCAATAATCTGCCGGGCCTGAAAGATGGATTGCAACTGGGTGGCTTTATCCTGGTTTACGAGGTTCTCATTTAAATAAAGCCGGGCTGTAGCCAGTAAGGGCCCCGCATCATCATGCAGATCGGCAGCAAGGCGTTGGCGTTCTTCTTCCTGCAGTTTGATGGAGGCATTCAGCAATATTTTTTGCTGCTCATGTTCCATCTGGTTAATCTTATTTTGAAACCGCAGCACCCGCCGCTGGTGCATAATAATGAAAAAGATAAGCGCCACCATTAATATTACCATACCAACGGTGCCGAGAAAAAGCACAGTGGAGACGGATGATTTGGTGGTGGCTTGGAGGAAGAACATAATAAGTTAGAGATTGCGAATTTATACCATGTCTAAATTGGGTATTTGGAAAGATCTGGATTTAATTTTTACTACTGGAAAACGGGAGTAAAAATAGATTGCCAAAGCGAAAAGAATATTTTTTAGTATTTCGGCGATAAAAGTCATTTTGCCGAATGTCTCTACTTCTTGTGGATTAAGATTGTTGATAAGTATATTGAAGAAAAAAGAACCCCCTAGGTACAATAAAATCCCTATGGAAATCCAAAAACAGTAATGGTAATAAATATACTCTCCTGTTGTTTTTTTTGAAAACTCATAAAAGAAGTATATAATATAAATAAAAATGAGAATAGTTTCAATTGCGATTGGGATAGAATCGAGACGGATTAATTTTGCCTCAAAGAAATAAAAGATTTGAAATGCAAGAAATAAAATTGAGCATACAAGCATTATTTTTTTAAAATTTTTATTCTTTATGTTAAGCCATAGTATATAGCCCAGAAAGAAATATTCTAAGGTCGTATAAAAAGTTTGAAAAAGTTTTCTGTGCTCTTTTGGCAGCTCATAATATGAGAAGAGCATTACAAAAAAAATAATGCCATACAACACAATAGTTAACGGAATTTGTTTATTTCCTTGTAAGTTTTTTTTGGATACAACAAGAAAAACTATGGGTATTAGCAGGTATGAGAAGGTTACTATATAATAAAAAAGCTTTTCTATATTTTGGATTTTTTAATAGTCCAAAAGTAGAAAAACTTTTTTTAAAAGACAATCTAATCGGCTTGAAACTTATTCTTCCCAAATTAAAATTGCAACGTCAAGTTCCCAAGCCCTTTTTACATTCTTTTTCATAACAGTAACATTTTAAAGCCTTTCGAATTCGAATTACCATGTAAAAATTGATTTTCGGCCGAAATATTGCAATCGGGCATTTAATTAAAATTTGTTCTAAAAAAACAGTGTAAGGCAATACAGATAAGGGTTTTAACGAATTTAGAATAGTAACTATACCTGTATAAAACAAGTAATATTTCTAAGTATTAACCGTAATTTTACGAGTATAAAAATAGTAAACTTACC
>JAYVKT010000202.1:0-2165 GCA_043768195.1 Chitinophagaceae bacterium
TTTTATATATGTTAAGGTGGAGCTTTTATCAATGCTGTTTTGCCTGTTTAACACATTTTCTGTAAAATAGCCGGATGAGTCAATAATGGCCACATGTAGGTTTTGCCGGCTCTTTTCGGCAATGTACCCCATGCCAAAAACCAGGGCGATATAAAGAATTGGAAATAGCAGGGTAGAGATGATAAAAGTTTTTTTACGAACTCTTGTCAGGTATTCTCTTTTTATAATAAGCCATATTTTTTGCATGACAAATATTTTAGTTGGTTTGAATAAGGTTATACTTTTTGTCCGAAGGACTCCTTTTGGAGAAACTGCCGGGCTGTTGGTGTTCCTTCTACTAGTTTGATGAAAATATCGTTCAGCGAAGGAAGTATTTCATTAAATGAATGAATAGCAGCACCGTTTTGCAACAGGTATTGCAGCACATCGTTTGGCCGGTTGCCTTCTTTTATTTTTACAATAATGGAGTGGCCTTTTGTTCCAACTTCTTCAAACGGGGCATTTCCATTAAGCAATGGCATTTGGTCGGCACCGATGCTAAAGAGGTTTTCTTTGAAATCCTGTTTTATCTGTTTTACAGTGCCGTCTAATATCTTGCTTCCTTTATTGACCAGGGCAATATGGTCACAAATTTCTTCTACCTGTTCCATGCGGTGGGTGCTGAAAATGATTGTGGCTCCATTTTTTGCGAGGTTAAAAATTTCGTCTTTTATCAGGTTGCTATTTACCGGGTCAAGGCCGCTGAAAGGTTCGTCAAGAATAATAAGCTTGGGATTATGCAATACAGTTGTAACGAACTGTAGCTTCTGGCTCATCCCTTTTGAAAGGTCTTCTACCTTTTTATTCCACCAGCTTTCCATCTCAAATTTAATGAACCATTGTTTTATTTTAGCCTGCGCATCACTCTTGCTCAGCCCTTTTAATTGAGCCAGGTACATTGTTTGCTCGCCAATCTTCATCTTTTTATACAATCCTCTTTCTTCCGGCATGTATCCAATATGTTCTACGTCATTAATGGGGTCAAATTTTTTGCCATCAAAAATTATCTGGCCTTCATCCGGATAAAATATTCCGGTTATCATCCGGATAAGAGTTGTTTTGCCGGCACCGTTGGGTCCCAGCAGGCCGAATATCTGCCCCTGTTCTACCGAAAGGCTGATGTCATCCACTGCCTTTTGTGTAGCAAAGTATTTTTTTAGGTTGTGAAGTTCCAGTAAGGCCATAATTGTTGAATTGAAACGCAAAAATAGTTGTCCTGCACTTATGGCTATAAAAAATCGGCGAATGGTGAGAATATTACCGTAAACTGCATTATATATCGAGTGTCAGGAGTTGTGATTGTTTTTTTAGTCAACTTTGCAAAAGACATATAAACGGATACTATGGGCAGCATCTTTTTCCGGGGTCTTTTATTACTTACTGTCGTTTTTTTCAGTAGCTGGGGTTTTCTCGTTCATCGTACTATTCACCAGTTGGCAGTGTATGAACTGCCAAAACCAATGCAATCCTTTTTTTACAAAAACATGAATTATCTGGTAGAAAATGCAGGTCGGCCTGACCAACGTCGTAATCAGGATTCTACTGAAGCTACCAAACATTTTATAGACCTGGAAGCTTTTGGCGATTCAGCCGCCTGGAAAATGCCTTTTAAATGGGATGATGCAGTAAAAATATTTACAAAAGATACGTTGCTGGAATATGGGTATGTGCCTTATCACATTATAACCATGAAAAACAAGTTGACTAGTGCATTTCGTTCCCTGAATAAAGACAGCATCTTGTTTTATGCTACCGACCTTGCTCATTATATTGGTGATGCAAATGTGCCGTTACACACTTCCTTGAATTATGATGGACAACTTACTAACCAGCATGGCCTGCATAGCTTGTGGGAAAGCATGGTGCCGGAAATTGAAATTGAACAGTACAATTTGTATAGCCATCACAAAGCAAATTACCTGTCCGATCCTGAACAAACAGTTTGGGATTGTATCAGAAGGGCAAATAAGTTATTGCCAGATGTTTTTGGCAAAGAAATAGAAGCGACAAAAGAATTTGTGGATTCAACCAAATTCAGAACACAGATGCGGCGGGGTAAAGAGGTGAAATCTTTTACTTCAGCTTTTGCCAAATCATACAGTAAACTACTGGGGCAAACTATCAAT
>JAYVKT010000203.1:0-4095 GCA_043768195.1 Chitinophagaceae bacterium
CCTGATAGTATTAATTTGCCCTGCACAAACACCACCATGAAAGACGGGGTTTTTATTCAGGAAATGCTGCAAAAAGCAAAGGAGGCAAGGGAGAAAGTAAAAGCAGTCTTTGGCACCCTCTCGGCAGCGCAACTAAGCTGGAAGCCTGCTGAAGAAAGCTGGAGTATCGGTCAATGTTTAGACCATCTTATTGTTACCGATTGTTTATACTTTCCTGCATTAAAAAAAGCAACAGCAGCTAAATTTGAAATGAGTTTTTGGGAAAACTGGAGCCCCCTCAGTGGTTTCTTTGGCAGGATGCTTGTGAGCCAGGTACAGGAATTGCCGGCAAAAAAATTAACTGCACCAAAAATATTTTTACCGTATGAAACTAAGATTGATGGAGTGATACTGGAACGGTTTCACAAACATCTCGATAGCCTGATGGGATACATAGTCGCCTGCAGCAGCGTTGATATAGATAAAATACATATCACTTCTCCCGTATCAAAATTGGTGACTTTAAGTTTACGAAGGGCTATAACGCTTCTGCTGCAACATGAACACCGGCATATCAACCAGGCCATCAGGGTAATGAAGGCAAAAGATTTCCCGATAGTGTAACTGCTAAAAAACCGGCGGTTCTATATCTTTACTGCAATTCTCACCGCATGCAGCAATATTTTCAACTTCTCAATCAGTATTACGACAAAGTATATGTGCTCAGTGTAGAATCTGCGGCAACCCGCAGGGGGTTATTTGCCGATCGCTTTAAGGGGCTGGATTACTCTTTCTTTTTCGGAGCCGATAAAAATAAATTTACTATTGAAGAAGTAAAAGCAAAAAATATTTTTAGTGAACTGCTTACCCGTAAACATCACCGTTTCAGCAAGACTATGATGCACGGAGAAATTGCCTGCTCGTGGAGCCACCGGATGATATATGAAGAAATGCTGGCAAATAATTATACGAGGGTATTAATTTTTGAAGACGATGCGATGCCCGATGAAAAAATACTGCCCCTCGTTCCTGAAATATTGAAAGAGATCCCTGCTGACTGCGAAGTATTGATGTGGGGCTGGGAAAAAAACGAGGTAAATAATCCCACTGCCGTTTTTAAGAAAATGATTTATCATATTCAACATATAATTGGCGGGTTAAAATGGAACCACCGGATAATCCGAAATCTTTATGCAAAATCTTTTTCAAAACACCTGAAAAAAGCAGGTTTCCATGATTATACTTATGCGTATGCCATAAACAGGTCTGGTGCCGAAAAACTGGTTCAACTGCAAACCCCCATTCAATATATTGCCGACAACCTGGTGGCTTACGCCATTACAAAAGAAATAGCAAATGGTTATATTGTTTGGCCACCGGCTTTTCTGCATGACAGTTTGCCCGATGGAACACACAGAGATTCGTATATTCGATAGTTGTAAGCAACACTTACGGACAGACCCCGAAAAAATTATCAGCTTTTTGTATTTGTTGCAACTTATTAATCGCTTGTTTTGTCATTAAAACTGCTTGTTTATGAAACCGAACCGATTACCTATACTCTTTATAATGCTGGCGGGACTTTTACTCTTTATTACCTGCCGTAAAATAGACTATTCGCCACCCAAAGATGAACCAACTTCATCGAGTGCTGTGGTCAACAAGTTTTTTAACTCTCATCGCACTAACGACGAAACTGAAAAAGCAATTGTTGATTTTTTAGTACGAAGGAATCAGAAGGACAACTTCGTAGAGAAAACAGTAAAATTAATTGGCTTTCCCCGGTGGGACAAAATAATATTTTTAAAGAATCCGAAAATCAGCCATAGCAGAACAGAAAATACTCCCGATTCTAATAGCATTTTTTATATCCCATTTGTAAGAGACAGTCAGAATTATGTAAATGCCTCTCTTATTATCAAAGTACAACAAGGCGACACAACTCTTTCTTATGCCTGCGACTGGCAATATCAGAATAAAGTATTTGGCTCCCCTACTGTAGATACGTCTGCAGAACGACATTCCATACTTTTAATGCTGTTGGACAACCGAACATTCGGTTACACAAAGTTTAATTTAACAAATGATAACTTATTTACTGCATCAGTTCCCAGACAAGGGGGACACAGACAATTGGGCATGCTTAGTACATATACTACACCCAATTCTGGTAGAGGAAATTTGACAGAGTTGATGCAGTACACTGAAATTTGCGTTGATTTCTATGTTTGTGGCGACCCGGATTCAGATGAATGCTACAATGGCTGTGACTATTTGAATTGTGCCGCAGACGAAGGACAACCCGGGCATTGCTTCGTTGTTTCCTCTATTTGCAATGGTTGGTGGGAAGAAACAGGCGGTGGTGGAACCGGAGGAACAGGTGGTACGAGTGGTGGAACAGGAGGGAGCGGTACTGGAGGTGGAAATGGAAGTTCTACACCCCCTGAATGCCCAAACACACCAGCAGCAAGAACAGAAAATGTAACTAACCCCTGTGGGCCGGGATGGAATCCAAATACCAACGGGGGTAATGCACCTACTTATAATCCATGTGACACATTAAATAAGTACTCACAAGGGAATGATTTTCTTTTGATGTTTCAGGCTTTAAGGAACGAAGTGCCAAGTAGAAAAGAAAACATATACATTTTCCACAATACGCTAATTCCTAGCTCGGCGACAAATGCGATTCATTTAGTAAACGGACACGATAATGAATTTTCAGTTTATCCAACTAACGAATCCCAATTTCAAGGAAGTTGGGGGTGGTTTCACAACCACTTTGCCGATGCTGATTCAGCTGGTTTAATATTTAGTGCTGGTGATATAAACATATTTGCAGAGCAAATCGTTAGAGATAGTGCATTTTTTCAAGTTGACTACAAAAAATTTATGATTGGCATTGTAGGAGACTCAAATACACAATATATACTTATGGTGGATAATATAGCCCAGTTTAAAACTTGGGCGAGTACGCTATTCCAGAATGAAGCAGCAATAGCTGCCGGCTTTTATGCCGAAGGATTAAGTCAAGCATTTTTACCGTTATCGGTTGCCGAAACAGAAAAACGGTTTTTAAAAACTATACAAAATGCCGGATTAAAACTATTTAGAGGGAGCAATGATTTCACTACATGGAGTCCAATTACTTTAAATAGGGCAGGTACTGCGGTATATGTGCCTCCATGCCAATAACTATTATAATTTTAAAACAAAAAAAATGAAAAAAATACTCTCTCTTTTAATAATGCTAATTGTAGTACAACATATATGTGCACAGACGAATTATACGCCAACGGGAACATGGAAATGTATCAATGGTGCTGACACTATAGAAATTTTTCTAAAAACAGACCAAATTACATCGGGTAGTAAAACATATCCAATTCTAATTGGCTTTCATAAGTATGTGAAAAATGGGGTTGAAATTGAAAATACACTTCCACTAATTAATACAACTTATACACAAAATCAATATAGCATCGTAATGTTTGGCATTAATTCAGCAAAAGCAAGGGCAGATGGCCATATTAAAGACATCACTCTAAACTATAAGAGATATATAATACTTAGTAAAATAAACCCAACCGTAATCAATGTAAGGTTGACATCAATGCAAGGGCGAGGCCAAACGGGTGGCATAGGGTACACTTTACCACGAAACTTTCAATTGATAAAACAATAACACAGTTTCACATTAGGCTCACACTTAACAAAAGACATGCTTATAACAAATGTATTTATGCAATATGGGCTAAGGAATAAAATCTCAGTCCATGTTTTCAATCAGCAGGAGTTCCAGATGACCAAATAACAATCAGTTTTTTTGCATATTTTCATCCACATGTTTTTGTTCGGCTGAGGTTCTAGCAGACGTAAGACGGAATACCCATACTGCATAAATACCTACCAGCCGCTGAAAAAACGAATGTCATAGTTACCGGTTTTACTATTCCCATGATTTTTGCCCTGTACTTAACTTTACTTTTTAATATTTTACATGAAGATTCTTTTTAAATACCTGAAACCTTATAAATGGCTGGTCGGCTTAGTTTTATTATTAGCGGCCATTAATATTGGTTTTTCGTTGATTGACCCTATCATTTTTGGAAAATT
>JAYVKT010000204.1:0-3840 GCA_043768195.1 Chitinophagaceae bacterium
CCCGGCGGGTATCATTAATGCTGCTGGTGGTTGGACAATAGTTATTGCATATGCCGATCCTTCTACAATAGTTCGAAACCTTACGGTATTTGATGGATCCGTTATCATGAACGGAGGTGACCCTGCTTTACATATTCCCATCACAGGATTTTTAACTCCGCCTACCGGCCCCGTAAGTTGTGAACTGGGTGCTGTGGTATTTGATGGTGACCGTGTTTCAACAGATGAATATTCTTTTAAACAAGATGCAAACCCATTAGTTGGCGTTTATACAAGTTTAACGCCAAACACTACAGCCAATCTGGACGATATGTGGAATGGCACCATTTCCAATAACGGAGTGGTTGTTACTACAAGAAATCCGGCGCATAATAATACATTGGGTTATGATGCTGACATACTTACTGTTCCCAATGCATTAAATGTTGTTTTGGGAAACAGTCAAAACTCTGCCAGTATCCGCTTTAGCTCACCTTCAGAAAATTATATGTTGCAGGTAGCTACTACTGCTATTTCACAATACACACCGGTTTTTGCAGTAAATAAAACAGCAACAGATATCAATTTGGGAAGCCTTAATCCGGGAGACTCTATACTTTACCAGATTGCATATCGAAATGGAGGTAATGATGCCAGCACTGCTACCACTATTATTGACAATATACCGGTAGGTACATCCTATGCCCGAAACAGCCTTATCATTAACGGTGTAGCCAAAACGGATGCTGTAGGCGACGATCAGGCTGAATATGATTTTGTGAATAATCGTGTAATATTCCGTTTGGGAACAGGTGCCAGCGGCTCTGCAGGTGGTGAAATAAATCCGGGCATTAATGGTAATGTTACTTTTAAAGTATATACACCTTCTTCTTGTGCAATTTTTTTGTGTAACAGCACAATCAGTAACCGGGCAAGAATGACGTATGGTGGTAAACTGTCTTTATTAAATCTTATTGATTCGAGCGGTGTAGATATTGCTGGTTGTATTGTACCCAATCCCGCCACCAATCTTCTTACTGGTTCCTGTTTACCGCTTGCAGACACGGTGCTGACA
Organism: Chitinophagaceae bacterium; assembly: GCA_043768195.1. GTDB lineage: Bacteria > Bacteroidota > Bacteroidia > Chitinophagales > Chitinophagaceae > JJ008. The sequence continues at coordinate 1,055 of JAYVKT010000204.1, forward strand.
AATATATGCCCTGCCACATCTGTAACAATACCTAATGCACGGTATGCGGGATATTTATTTCATTCCGGTATCCCTTTTACTCCAGCTAATCGCTACAACCCCGCTACTCCGGTAACATTTACCCGCATCATTTATGCTTACTACGACGGACCGGGAAGTTGCGATGATACAATTCGTATAAATGTTTTTATTACTTCCTGTCCGGATATAGATGATGACAACGATGGCATACCCGACTATGTAGAAATGGCAAACCCTGTAGCCTGGGCAAATGCTGATGGCGATGCATTGCTTAATTGGAACGACCCGACACCCGGTGGCGGAATACTATGGGTTGATAATAACACGGATTCTTTTAACGACAATTTTGATCCCAGTGCCGATTCGGATAGCGATGGCATTCCCAACTTTTATGATCCATCATTTCCCGGATATATAGATAGTAATGGCGATGGGGTGAACGATACGATGGATAAAGATCTCGATGGCATTCCCAATCACCTGGATTTGGATAGCGATAATGATGGCATACCAGATACCGTAGAAAGTTTTGGTGTAGATGCTAATGGGGATGGCTTGATAGACAACTATTCCGACACAGATAATGATGGGTTGTCCCAAAATGTAGATTTTAATAATACCGGTGTTACCAACTCTGCTTTGGGTCTGGGACCATTAGACACAGATGGAGATGCTATGCCTAACTATCTTGATTTGGATAGTGATAATGATGGTATCCCGGATATTACAGAAGCGTTTGGTACTGATGCTGCCAATAGTGCCAAAGTGAGTGTTTTCGTTGATGTGGATGGTGATGGCTACGCTGATGCATTAGATGCTGACGTAGGAAATGATTTAGTAGCTGAAAATTCTGCAGCCTCCTTATTAAGAACCAGTGCAGATGGTAATGGAGATGGGCGCACAGATACCTGGCCTAATAAGAACATGGATGCAGATACTAAACCAAACCCTTACGATTTAGATAGCGATGGCGATGGCATTACTGATGTAAAAGAAGCACAGTTTGCCGATACTGACTGGGATGGCCGGGTAGATGGTGCCATTAATACTAATGGAAGAAATACTGCATTGGCTGCATTGGGATCCCTTTCCATTCCTAATACAGACGGAGTAGGGAGAGCAAATCCATTTGATATAGATTCCGATGAGGATGGCATACCCGATAATGTGGAAGGACTAACCACCGTCGGATACTTGCTGCCAGCCGCTGCAGACTCAGACGGCGACGGAATAGATAATTCCTACGATAACTTTAACGGATTTGGAGGCGATGGCATCCATGTGGTAGATACTGATTCGGATGGCACACCCGATTATCTCGACAGCGATACAGACAGCGATGGCTTAATTGACAGAATTGAAGGCAACGATTTAAATCTTAATGGACAACCGGATGATTTGGTTACATTAACAGGCGTAGATACAGATGGAGACGGTCTGGACGACAGATTTGATAATAATAATTCCAATTCCGAAGCCACGTCTGCCCGAATGGGTAACGGGGGCACCACCTCTGGCGACCCAACTCCCGGATCCATTACTACCGTTCAGCGTACTGCGGTTGCATGGGGCTGTTCTTTTGAAAGAGACTGGCGTTGTTTGCCATATGTATTAAGCTGTGAGTTTATTTCATTTAAAGCCGTACTCCAATCACAACGGGTGCAACTGGACTGGACGGCTCTCTGCAGGCAGGAAATAGATTATTTTATTGTAGAAAGAAGCATTGACAGAAATACTTTTACCACTGCATTTACTACACCCGGCAGCCCGGTGCTTAATGAAATTCAGGCATATAACGGTGTAGATGATATAACAACTGTTTCTTCCGGACTTATCTATTACCGCCTGAAATCAGTAATGAAATCAGGAAGGATAATATTGAGTAATATCATCCTCGTAAAACGCAACAATAGCGGCTTGCTGGAAATGAAAATACTTCCCAACCCTGTTACTAATCAACTTCAGTTGCTTATTAATACTGTAAAGAACGGAAATGCAGATATAGCAATTATTGATGGCACTGGTCGTATTGTATATCATTATAAAGAAAACCTTCAAAAAGGAAACAATACTATTACATACACTTCGGCTGGTAATTTACCGGAAGGCTTGTATTATGTAAGAGTAAGTACTGCTGAAGGTTCAATTATTCAGAAATTCAGTAAAGTAAAATAGGTAGCTGGTTCTTATTGCAGTTGATTACTGCAAAAGCCTCTCCGGAAGGAGAGGTTTTTTTATGGTAGAAACAGTATCAGCTACATTTGCAACATGTACACCTTAAAAAAATCGCTGGGGCAGCATTTTTTAAAAGATGAAAACATCTGCCGCAAAATTGTGTCAGCTGTGCAGCAGCACCCATTCAAACAATTGCTTGAAGTGGGTCCGGGTGGTGGGGCATTAACTAAATACCTGCTTGAATTAAAGGAAATTGATTTTAAAGCTGTAGAACTGGATGATGAGAAAGTGGATTACTTACTAAAAACCTGGCCGCAGTTGCAGGGAAAAATTATTCACCAGAGTTTCTTAGATATTGAAAAACCTTTTACCGGAAAATTTACAATAGTTGGCAATTTTCCCTACAATATTTCTACGCAAATTCTTTTTAAAGCATTGGAATGGAAGGAAGAGGTGGAGTGTATCGTAGGTATGTTTCAAAAGGAAGTGGCACAACGGGTGGCGGCTAAAGAAGGAAGCAAAGTGTATGGGGTAATAAGTGTGCTGCTGCAGGCATTTTTTACGGTAGAGTATTTGTTTGATGTGCATCC
>JAYVKT010000205.1:0-11474 GCA_043768195.1 Chitinophagaceae bacterium
CTACCACTAAACTCATACACTTCGTTTTATCTTAAACATCTCTTACTATCTTTAGAACTCACAGAGCTAAAAAGCTTTTAATAACTACAAACAATAAACTACAAACCACAAACTCATACATGGAATACAGATACATGGGCAAAACAGGCCTGCAATTAAGTGTGCTGTCTTTTGGCAGTTGGGTAAGTTTTCATAAACAAATAGATGACAGTGTTGCCGATGAGCTGATGGGCATTGCGTATGATAACGGGGTTAATTTTTTTGACAATGCCGAAGTGTATGCACTGGGCGAAAGTGAAAAGATGATGGGCCGTGTGCTGAAAAAGAAAAATTGGGACCGGACTTCTTACACTGTTTCTTCCAAAGCTTTTTGGGGCTGGCGTGGCAAAGAAAATAAACCCAATCAATCGGGGCTTAGCAGAAAACATTTAATGGAAGCCTGCAACGAAGCATTGCAACGGTTGCAAATGGATTATCTCGATATGTATTTCTGTCATCGCCCTGATAAAAAAACACCGATAGAAGAAGTGGTGTGGACAATGCATAATCTTATTCAGCAGGGAAAAATATTATATTGGGGCACCAGCGAATGGAGTGGGGTAGAAATAATGGAAGCACACCGGGTGGCACACCAGTATGGGTTGATTGGCCCTTCGGTGGAACAACCACAATACAATTTGCTGGAGCGGAATAAAATAGAGAATGAATTCCTGATGGTATTTAAAACCGTGGGCATGGGCACCACTATCTGGAGCCCATTGGCATCCGGATTGCTAAGTGGTAAATATAATAATGGAATACCTGAAGACAGCCGCTTTGCCATACAAGGGTTTGATTGGTTAAAAGACCGTTGGATGCAAGAAAGTTTTCTGGAAAAAATAAAACAACTAAGTGGCCTGGCTACTGAGTTGGGAATATCGGTGGCGCAATTAAGCATAGCCTGGTGTATAAAAAACCCCAATGTAACAACAGCTATATTGGGTGCTTCAAGAAAAGAACAATTACTGGAGAATTTAAAAGCATTAGATGCGGTGGAAAAAATTGATACTACCGTAATGCAAAGAATAGAAGATATTGTAAAGACAAAACCGGTGCTGCCGGAGTATTAGATTTCAGCACTTTCATGCTTTTCCCATCCCCTCCCGGGAGGGGCATAGGAGTTTTGCAATAAAAAAATATTAATTGGGGTGGGTTAAAACAAACCATATGTCATTTCAAAACAAAACAGTCATCATCACCGGCGGCACCCGTGGCATTGGCAAAGCCATAGCATTAAAGTTAGCAGCAGAAGGAGCCAACATTGTTATTGCCGCTAAAAGTGTGGAAGAAAACCCAAAGCTCGGCGGTACTATTTTTACAGCCGCTGCTGAAATAGAAGCAGCTGGCGGCAAAGCTCTGGCGGTGCAATGTGATATACGTTTTGAAGATCAGGTTCAAAATGTAATTGATAAAACTGTTGCAACATTCGGTGGCATTGATATATTAATAAACAATGCTTCTGCTATTTCATTAACGGCTACTGAACAAACAGAAGCCAAACGATTTGACCTGATGCACAGCATTAATGTGCGGGGAACTTTTTTGGTAACGAAAGCCTGCATACCCCATTTAAAAAAATCTGTCAACCCGCATATACTTACTTTATCTCCGCCTATCAACCTTGATCCAAAATGGTTTGAAAAGCATGTAGCCTACACCCTTACCAAATACAGCATGAGTATGATGACGGTAGGCTGGGCCAAAGAATTAAAGAAAGACCGTATAGCAGCCAACTCACTCTGGCCGAGAACAACAATTGATACTGCCGCTGTAAGAAATTTATTAGGAGGACAGATGCTGGCTAACATGAGCCGGACGGTGGACATACTGGCCGATGCGGCGTATTATATTCTACGTCAGCCTTCTGGTGAGTGTACCGGCAACTTATTTGTAGATGAACAAGTGCTGGCAAAAGAAGGCATTACTGATTTAGAGAAGTATTCGGTGGTACCGGGGGCTCAGTTGTATAATGATTTGTTTGTGTAAATCAATAAGCCTCTAACCCTTCCACAATACTTCCATAATCCACCAATAGCTCTTCTCCGGCTTTAATGTCATGAAGAGCTTCAAACTGCTCGCCATCATTAACAGATGCAATGTTGAATTGCGATGAATGGTTCAGGTACAGCACCATGTCCATCAGTTTGAAACCATAGCCAGGTACAAAATAATTTTCATCATCATACAGGCAGTAAGTTTCTACCAAGTTGCGGGAATGCGGTGGCAGTTTTTCCACTTCTTCAAAAGAAATTTTAACCCATTCGTCAACACCGGCAGAAAAAATAGTGCGGCAGCCTTTTGGTATGTCCCGGATGGCAAATACACCGATGCCTTCTATTGGAGAAGGCTTCAGCATTACATAAGTATCCTGTTGTAATTCATGAAGCAATTCTTCCCTGTTCATAGTTTTTTAATTGATGGATAGCAGCACCCGGTAAAATAATTAATAGCAAAGCAGAAAACTATTCAGTTGTTTCCTGTTTATTTTCCGGCCGCATCTGCGGAAACAACAACACATCTTGTATTGAAACACTATTGGTCAATAGCATACAAAGCCTGTCAATACCAAAGCCAATGCCTGATGTTGGTGGCATACCATATTCCAATGCCCTTAAAAAATCGTAATCAATAAACATCGCTTCATCATCGCCCCGTTCAGCAAGCTTTACCTGCTCTTCAAACCTTTCTCTCTGGTCTATAGGGTCGTTCAGCTCTGTGTAGGCATTGGCAATTTCTTTTCCATTGATGATTAACTCAAACCGTTCAACCAGGCCTTGTTTGTCACGGTGTTTTTTTGTCAGCGGACTCATCTCTACCGGATAATCAATAATGAAAGTAGGCTGCACATAATTTTTTTCGCATTTTCCGCCAAAGATGGCATCAATCAACTTGCCCTTGCCCATTGTATTATCAGCCTGTATGTGCAATTGTTTGCAAATGGAACGAAGCTGGTCTTCATTCATCCTGCTTACATCAGTACCCGTATGTTCCTGTATCGCATCATAAATGCTGATGCGTTTAAAAGGGGCTTTAAAAGAAATAATATTGGTGGCAACAGTTACATCGGTTGTGCCGCAAACATCCATCGCTGCTTTTTCCAATAACTGTTCGGTGGTTTCCATCATCCAGAAATAATCTTTGTAGGCGGTATAAAATTCGAGAATGGTAAACTCTGGGTTGTGTGTCCTGTCCATACCTTCATTGCGAAAGTTGCGGCTGAACTCGTACACCCAATCAAAGCCACCAACGATGAGGCGTTTTAAATAAAGCTCATTGGCAATGCGTAAGTAAAGCGGAATATCTAATGCATTGTGGTGAGTGGCAAATGGCCTTGCCGCCGCCCCACCCGGTATGCTTTGCAGCACTGGGGTGTCCACTTCCAATGCGCCATTGGCATTCAAAAACTCCCGGATAGAATTGATAAGTTTCGTTCTTTTAATAAATGTTTCTTTTACAGCCGGGTTGATAATGAGGTCTGCATACCGCTGGCGGTATTTGAACTCCGGATCTGTTACTGCATCAAATGTTTGGCCATCGGCTTCTTTTACTATGGGTAATGGGCGAAGTGATTTGCTAAGCAGTGTTAACTCTCTTACATGCACAGAGGTTTCGCCTGTCTTGGTAATAAATGCATATCCTTTTATGCCGATAATGTCACCAATGTCAAGCAGTTTTTTCCAAACAATATCATACAGCGATTTGTCTTCGCCCGGGCAAATATCATCTCTGCGGATATATAATTGTATTTTTCCCTGTGCATCCTGTATTACACAAAAATTTGCTTTGCCCATGTCACGGACACTCATAATGCGGCCCGCCAGGCACACATCAGCAAACTGTTCTTTTGTTTCTTCGGTATAATTTGTTTTTATAGCAACGGAATTATTATTGACCGGGTACAATGGTGCCGGATAGGGCTCAATACCCATCATAATAAGTTCGGCTAATTTTTCACGGCGCAATTGTTCCTGTTCAGAAAGGTGTGCTGTACTCATGTAATAAAATAGGTCTGATAAAGCGGCCCCTTTTGTCGCTTCGGGTTATTTTTTACAGGGGGCAGGCAAAGGTACTGGTTAGGCAGTAGCATACAAAAAGCCCCTCCTGCTTCTGGCGGGAAGGGCTTTTATTAAGCGGTAGCTATTAATTTTATTTCGCTGCTTTTCCGTTGTTCAGAAAAACGCCTAATTGAATTCCGATATATTGGTTCTTAATCGAACCGGTAGAACCATCCGGCACTAAATTTCTTAATCCTTTGTTGTAATTTAAAGAAAGGAAAAATCCGCCATTCATCATGTACCCGGCTCTGAAATCGGCACCGTAATCAACCCCTTTGAAATCATTTTCTGCTGTTTTGCCAAACAAAATATCTGTTGATACTTTATCGCCATCAGTTATAGATACTCTTTTAGATGGAAAATTAAAGTCAATAGATGGTCCTGCACCAACAAAGAAACTTCCGCTCTTTCCCTGTATATGATAAAGTACATCAGCTGTAAGTTCCATATAGCGAAGTGCTACATATTGATCATCTATCAATGTGCCGGGAGGGTGTGGTTCAGTCAATCCTTTTTGCACATAGGCCAATGAAGGATGAAAAGTCCAGTTTTTGCTTTTGCATAATGGAACATCAAGTACAAGGCTGGTCATTACCCCGGCTTTGCCATCGCCATCAACTTTGTCTTTCATATTGGCAATAGAGACACCACCGGCAAGACCAACCCGGGCTTGAGAAAAACCGGCTATCTGAAAGCAGAACACAGATGCTGCCAATAAGAGAATAATTTTCTTCATAACAGTAGTTTTTGATTACCTACTCGTATCGCTTTTCGGTATAGGCGCCCTACTCTTTTCTTTTATTGGGATTTTCGGGGTGTTCCCTCTTTTCAACAATGTCTAAAGTAAATAAAATCTGCCGCAAACTTAAGTAAACCAAACGATTTTCAAAAGTGCGGTTTTTGGGGGGTGCATTTCAAATTGTCGCTAAAGCCCCTATCCCCTCAAGGGGGATTTTAGCTCTATAGTGCAATGACTCCCCTTTAGGGGATGGGGGCAAGACTGCGACAGATGCGAAAATTTGAAATGCACCCTTTTTGGGTGAGGTTTTACCCCTTTCCCGGAAAATAGTAATAAAATAACCCCCGCTTTGAACAAAAGCAGGGGCTTGTCGTAATATAGGCTGGCGGCAGGTCTGGTTTAATTGTTTTTTATTGGTTAATCCGGGTCAGATTTTGGCTGTTTTGGCTTTTTCTTTCTACCCACAATGGCCCGGATGGCTATTATTAAGAAGAAAATTATCAGCGCCGATCCCCCAATCAAAACAAGGGAAGCAGCACCTTCAGAACCCCCGCAGGAAAGATTGCAGGCCAGTGCCGCAACAAGGTAGAACAAACCAATAGCAACAAGTACAGACAAAACAATGAGGGCTACTTTTGCTCCTTTTGACATTTCTGTGTCTTTTTTAATTGCCCGAATCTGTTCTTTCAGCAGTTTCTTTTTTTCTTTCCATTTCAGGGTTTTTCCAGTTTCGTCCTTCATCGAAGCCCTGAACGTTTCAATTGTTTTGTACGATTTTATGGTACTGTCTTTGGGGAATGATGAAGGGGCAGCGGCACTCAGGGGTGTTGAAGAACGGAATATTTTATCTGGCTGATTTCCGAAATATACCACCATACAGAAAGTGGAAGCCACCAGCATAAGGTCGCAGCTTTTTTGCCGGATATAAAAAGCAGTAGTACTGAGTGTACTACCTTTTAATGATTTGGCAGGGTAAGCGAATACGGCGGCAAAGTAGATAGCAACAAAAAGAAACAAGACGATGGAGGGAATAGCCACACCAATATCAGCCAGTAGTATGCCTGTTGCAATGCCAAGAACAGTTAATACGATAAAAGAGGCAACGATAATAAGGCGGGATAATTGTTTGTGATTTTTTGCCCAGCGGGATAATTTTTTCATAAACTGATTTTTAAGATTAAGGATAAACTGAATGGTTAAATATTGGGATTATTTAGCTTGGTAATCAACCCCTTTTAATATGAAACTCTCCGTTTGTAATTGTCTTAAACGTACTGGTAGCCGCATCTGTACCTGTTACAAATTCAAACGTTCCTTTGATGTATTCTGCACTTATTTCTGTTATATCAATTTTTCCTGAACCGGTTGTTGTTGCACAACTCAAACAAGATCCCCCTATATAATACCTGCCGCTTGGTCCGCTTGTCCATACTTCTCCTGTCCGCCATGTAAATGGATTAAAAAGGTATTGACCAACAGCCAGCACCTGTGGTTCATTTAGGTAAAGCGAAAGAGATCCGCCTGACCAATCGCCACTGATAGTGATTACTTGGTCAGGCCCAATTGTTGCAGGTAAATAAGTTGCCCGTATATGAGTATTACTTTCAACCTGTACACCGTCTACTTTATACCGCAGGTAACTTTGAAATGCAGCCCCGGTGTTATCTTTTTTGCAGCCACTTAAGGCAAATACAGAACAAGCGATAGCGATTGATGATAGTTTCATTATATTTTTCATAATTATATTTTTTATTAAAATCTAAATCCAGCTTTTATAGAAATATTGCCATTGAAAGAACCCGCCTTTGTTGATTTAAAAGTAGACTCAGAGGTAGGTGTGGTAATCTTTATTGTATCAATTTTTGCAGGAGTAGTAAAAGATAATTCTGCTCCCATACCCACAAACCAGGAAGGACGGGCAATGAAATGCCAAAAACCTGTTATCAAAACACCGGGCAATAAATAATTTTCTGTTTGTTTCGTAGTGCCCCGGTTTATATCTGCGGAGAGTTTGTAAAAAAATAATGACGGGCCGATACCGAATCCTGCTTTGCCAAGACTATCTGTATTTACCCAGGCAATGTACAGGGTGTTGATATTGCTTGTGAGGGTAAGGTAATTGGATTGTGCAAAATCCTTGTCGTCATATCCATCCACTGTTCCGTAGTATGAAAGGCCAAAACCTGCTTCAATGACAGTTTTATTATTAATATAGTGACCGTATTTTACCCGGTAAGAAGTTTTGCCGGCTCTTTTTCTCGGGTACTCAGTGTCGATGGTAAAGAGGCCAAAGAAACTTGCTGTTTCCTTATCTCCAAAACCTGAGCTTACCATGCCGGACTCTATATTTGAATTAGCATTGCCGAAATATGCGCCGCTTTCAACGCCGATATAGTTTTTTTTCTGTGCTGTACAAATGAAACAGGCGATTAACAGGAACCCGGTGATCAGGAACGTTCTTTTCATAACAAGAGGTTTATTAATGATTGACTTGCTTCCACTTGTTTTCAAAAGGTGAATTGCACTGCCAAATTATGACGATGATGGTTTAGCCCCATTGACAAATGTCAAGAGTCGAAAGGTTACTCAACCCCGTTGACATTTGTCAACCGGCAGCAGAGCGTCAAACTTTCTTTCTATGAAACTTACTGCGTACCCTGCTTAATGTTTCTTCATTCATACCAAGATAGGTGGCAATGTGTTTCAAGGCTACCCGTTGTAAAAGGGTGGGGTGATTGTCAAGAAAAAATTTATATTTTTCTTCAGCAGTATGTTTACGCAGAATCTGCGTCCGTTGTTCTGCAAGGAAGAAACCATACTCAGCCTGTTTTCTTCCTGCAATATTAAATTCAGGAAAGGCTGCATACAATTTTTGAATATCAGCATAATTAATACAGGCAAGAGTGGTTTCTTCAAGGGCTTCTATAAATTCATTACCGGGTTGTTGTGTATAGTAGCTTATCCAGGAAGTGATGATGAACCCTTCATCCATAAAACGGGAAGTGATGTCTTTATCCTCATTAATATAATAAGACCGGGCCAGCCCTTTTATGATCAGGCAGGCTTTGTTACAAACCTGCCCTTCTTTTAAAATATAATCCCCGGCGGTGTAGGCAGCAATCTTTGTAACAGACCTCACCCTTTCCGCCAATTCAGCACTGAGGGGATGAAATATATTTAGTCGTTCCAGGAGAGCTTCAATCATACTATCTAATATACAACGATTCAATAACACTATTCGTCTTCATGGGCAAATTGAGTATCTTTAATGACCTCAAAGCAGCCGTTAACGACGATAGAGAAGTAACGGCATCATTTTATCACCAACCAAATCATTCAACAATGAAAAAAATTTTCTTATCAATGGCTTTGTTTTCAATGGTTTTTTCTTCTTGTGATATTTTATCAAAATTACCAACGGCCATGGGCGGCGTTACCGAAGCCGAAGCCGGCGATGGCATAAAAGAAGCATTAGGACAGGGATTGGTGAAAGCTGTATTGCAACTGAACAAGCCTGATGGTTTTTTTAAAGATGCCTTATATAAAATATTGCTGCCACCGGAGGCCAAAAAAATTGAAAATACCTTACGGGATCTGGGAATGGATAAAATGGTGGATAAAGCCATACTGCAAATAAACCGGGGTGCTGAAGATGCTGCCGGTTTTGCCAAACCAATTTTTGTAGATGCTATTAAAAGCATGACACTAAGCGATGCTATCGGGCTGATAAAAAACGGAGACACCAGTGCCACTCATTTTTTTCGGGTAAAAACTACTGACAAATTGATTGCAGCTTTTCTGCCCGTTATCAAATCTTCATTGGACAAATTGGATGCAACAAAATATTACAGTGGTTTAATAAACACCTACAACAATTTTCCAACCACCTTAAAAAAACTGAATCCTGATTTGCCCGGTTTTGTTACCGGGAAAGCCACAGATGCCTTGTTTAACCTGGTGGCCAAAGAAGAAATAAATATCCGTCAAAATATTGCTGCCCGCACAACCGACCTGCTGAGAAAAGTGTTTGGGGCAAAATGGAACTAAAAGACTTATAATAACAGGCCTGCCGCAACTATTGACTTAAATAAACGTCAAATCTTGCGGCAGGTTTTTTGTTGCTATCAATCACTACTATCTTGCAGACAGTTAAAATATATACTTGTATGAAAACTTTAATAGCCCTCGCTTTATTTGGTTTTATGTTTGCCCCGGCAACCTCTTTTTCACAAATTACATTGCCCAAGGTGCTTGCTGGTAAAAAATCGGGTACTGGTATTACGGAGAATGAAGCCGGACAGGGAATTAAAGAAGCCTTACTGCAGGGTGTAACAACAGCAGTGCTAAACCTGAATAAAACAGACGGATTTTTTGGCAGCGAATTTTATAAAATGCTGCTTCCCGAAGATGCAAAGAAGGTGGAGAAAACACTCAGGAATATTGGTATGGGGGCACAGGTAGATAAGGCCATTCTCTCTATCAACCGTGGTGCTGAAGATGCAGTGGCGTTTGCGAAACCGATTTTTATTAATGCAATAAAAGAAATGACACTGACTGATGCGTTGAATATTATTAAAGGGGATAAGGATGAAGCTACTAAATATTTTAAGGAGAAAACAAAACAAAAACTCATTACGGCTTTTACCCCTTCCGTAAAAACTTCATTGGATAAAGTGGATGCTACTAAACATTACTCCGATATTATTACGAGTTACAATAAACTTCCTACTACTTTTAAAAAGGTGGATCCAAACCTTACCAATTTTGTAGTGGGGAAAGCAGTAGATGCTTTGTTTGATCAGGTAGCAAAGGAGGAAGCCAATATCCGGGCTAATCCATTGGCAAGGGGTTCTGATATTTTGAAAAAAGTGTTTGGGAGTAAATAACCCTAATCAGGAAACACCCCCCAAAAAAGCAGTACTACCCTTCTTCTCGGATCATCAACTTTATAATCGTCAAGTTTGGGATTAGGTAATGCTTCGCCTTTCCCTTCATACAGAAAGATAATATTCCTGATGTTGGTACCATCACTTGATCGGCCTTTGGTAAATGTTTGAAATAGGTCAATCACCGATTTTGCTCTTTTATTTGACAAGGCCTTGTTCAAATCATCATTGGTAAGATCAGCTTTGCCGGATAGTTTCAAATCTTCTTTTAAATCTTTGTACAAAGAAGATCCTTCCGAAATATTGGTAGCATCCGCATATCCTTTTGCTGTAATTACCAACGACAAAGGGAAGTCAGGATATTTTTTTACAAACAAATCAATTTCTTTGGAGGCGGGTTCAAAGAATTTGCCGAGTGTGGAAGCTACCGAAGAACTAACCGTGTATCTGCCGGGTTCAAATAATACATCCTGCTCTAACTTTACTACTGTATTACGATTAATAAGATCATTAAGCAGGTTTACTTTATCACTTATCAATTTTGATGTTTTTTGTGAAAGAGTGAGGGCATTCTGCAGCCTGTTCCAGTCGTTTTTATTTACTTCAACATCCCCGATGAGTACAGAATTCTGAGCTACCAGTTTGTCAATCTCTGCATTGGTCATCCCAATAAATTTTTTAATTCTGAAACTGACAGTGTCATCCATTTCATTATCACTTTGTTTTTTTTGACGCTTTTCGTCCAGCTCTTTCAAATTATTTTTATGCTGTGCCAGCAGACTGTCCAGTGCATTTAATTCCTGCTGGTGGGAACTCACTTTTTTTTGTGGTACACAGGAAAAAAAGCTGAAAGCAATAACAAAGGCAAATAGGATATATGGTGTTCTTAAATTACGCATAGAACAACATTTTAAGGGGTGCTTATTAAAGGTAGAAAAGTATTGGCAGAAAAAAAACAGTTTACACACCTGCCAGTAATATTTGCCAGGCTTGCTTTACTTTTCCTTCATTCAATAGTTTTTGAGCATATAAATGGAGTTCTTTCTCCATTTCTTGCGGGTTAATGCTATAATATTGAATGATTTGCTTCAGATGTGCATCATCAAAAGAGGAGTCAATTACCGGCACGTCAGGCACATTGGCCAATTGCCCCAGATGATTACCCGATAAAATTTTGCTGTTGCGGATAGAGGTGGGCAGCGCATCAATCCCTATCCCCAACTGTGTATTCGGCTTTTCTACCTGGAAGAGGTTGGTTTCATTTACTGCACAATACCAATCGCCACCCAACCTGGCCACATGATTTATTTTGCGCTGATCCAGTTTATTGTTTTCATCCAACAATGAATCATCAATATGCATTACCAGCACTTCGCAGATCACTAAATTACCGGCACCCCCTTCTGTACCCAATGGTTTTACTTCGATGACTTTACATTCTAATTGTACTTTACTTTCTTTTACCATCGGCGGTTTTACTACTGTGGCAGGAATTTCAGAAAAACCGGCTTTTACAAATTCATTTACTTCTTTGGGAAATTCACAACTGGCCAGCGAAGTTTGTTGCACCATATCGTAGGTAACAATATTGATAACCACTTCCGGCACTTCCAGCACATTTTGCAACGTATGCTTGGTAGTATTATCTCTTACCCTCCTGGCCGGAGAAAAAATAACAATCGGCGGATTGGAAGAAAATAAATTAAAAAAACTAAACGGGCTGAGATTAACATTCCCGGCTTTATCAATGGTGGA
>JAYVKT010000206.1:0-4636 GCA_043768195.1 Chitinophagaceae bacterium
ACGCCATCGAAAACATGATGGATGAAAAGGAAGAGAAAAAAGAAGAAAAGCGGCGGTGGAAAGAAAGAGAACCGATTGGTTTTAAAAATAGTAAGAAGTGATTTTTTCCCGGCCAGGTTTCCAAGAATAAACATTTTATAGCTGATGTCTCAGCATAAAGCTATCCCGCCTTTACGGCATTGCCTATAAGCAAAACATCTGCATAACTTTTCTTGAAAATATCTCTCCGCTAACTGAACTATTTACTAATTTACCCCTTCCGCAAAGGACTAACATGAATAATATAAAACTTTTCGAAAGCAAACAAATTCGTTCTGTATGGAACGATGAGGAAGAAAAGTGGTATTTCAGTATTGTGGATGTGGTAGAGGCTTTAACCGGAAGCCCTAACCCCAGAAAGTATTGGAGTGTACTAAAAACGAGGCTGAAAGCAGAAGGAAGTCAGTTGGCTACAAATTGTAGTCAACTGAAATTACAATCTGCTGATGGCAAATTTTACAAAACCGATGTTGCCGACACCGAACAACTGCTACGCCTTATTCAATCCATCCCTTCTCCAAAAGCAGAGCCATTTAAACAATGGCTGGCCAAAACCGGCTATGAACGAATAGAAGAAATGCAGGATCCTGAACTGACCATTGACCGGGCTTTAGAACAATACCTGAAACTGGGTTATTCTGAAAGCTGGATTAACCAACGGTTAAAAAATATTGAAATAAGAAAAGACCTGACAGATGAGTGGAAGAAAAGAGGGCTGAAAGCAGGAACCCAGTTTGCAACATTAACAGATATTATTTCAAAATCGTGGAGTGATAAAACCACTAAGGAATACAAAACCCTGAAAGGCCTCAAGAAAGAAAACCTGCGGGATAATATGACCAATACAGAATTAATTTTAAACATGCTGGCCGAAGCATCTACTAAAGAAATATCAGCAACAGTAGAACCAGTCAATTTTGATGACAGCAAAAAAGTGGCAGCGCAGGGTGGTAATGTAGCAAGAGTAGCAAGGAAAGAACTGGAAGCAAGGACAGGAAAAAAAGTTGTTACAGCACTAAATTCAAAATCTGCTTTACAATTGAAGAAGGCAGCAAAAAAGAAGTGAACATCAACGCCTCAAAACTATTTCCATCCTTCAGGTAGTCATATCAATACTAAACTGAAAAACATCACCTCCAATTATTCCTAAACCTGTCCCATGTCGTCAGCCCAATTTTAAACTGCACCGGATTATTAAATTTATTGGCGATGGAGCCTACTACATACACTCCGAGCTTTACCCTTGCCAACGGATTAAAAGGCCATTTAAAAACCCTTTCAAGACCGGTAAAGAATTCAAAATAACGAAGGCTTCTTTCTTTGGTAATCAAAAAACCGCCCCCGGCTATTTCCTGTAGTTTTAGTTTTTTCATAAACGGAATACGGTTAATTAAAAAACCGTTGAACTCATGCACTAAGTTGCCCTGCCAAAAGCGGTCAAAGACAGGAAAAGTAGAATCTAACCCCTGGAAAGATTTTTGCGGGTTTTGAAAAAATAACGGGTCACCCTGCCGCATAAATTTATAATCAATAATACGCAGGTCTCTGGTGTTGGTAAAATCCCCGGTTTTTGCAATGTATGCCGTTTGCCCTGCCACGCCGAGGTTGATATGTTGTTCTAATCCAAATTCGAGGTAATCAAAATCTATTTTGCTGCGGAATAATTGCGGCACCCCTTTTCTCCAGGTTACATAAAATGTAGGCCATTTGGAACCGAGATAAATTTTTTCTTTTGCATCCCGTATAAATTTCAGTTTCGGTGTAAAGAATAATTTCATTTCGCTGTAGGTGGCATTATAGGGTTCAAAGTCAACTGGTGGCTCATTAGGAATACCAAAGATGCTGTCGGCGTTGTTACCCACTTTATAATCACTTACGGAACGACGGAAAGCAACTTCAAATTTATTCATCAGGCGCAGACCGCTCAATATATTAAACTGATGTCCGGCTTCCAAAGAGTTATTGAGGTAAATATTACTTCGCTTCAGCACATTTACCCAGGCATCGCCGGGATAAATGAATTCAAAATTACGTCCTGCCCTTATTCCAAATTCTCCTTTATTGAAAGGATTGTAAAGTCGGCTTAACCCTACAGTTCCATTTACATCCTTATTTCGAAATCCATAACTAATATCAGCTTCCATATCTAGTTTCTTCCGGGATGGATACGTTTTACGATAAGCCCCGGCCAATTTCAACCTTGCCCCACCAAATGATACTGGTTGTATGAATGAAGTAATCGGGGGGAGTATCCACATTCTTTCTTTTTTATGATCGTTGAACACCTGTCCAAAAATCAGCATCTTCTTCCAGGTTATTTTATTTAGTACCCTGTCTATAGAATCTAAGTATGCTTCGCTGCGCATATAGCGGTAAATGCTATCCTGGTAACGGGTATATAATTCCTGCTGTTTTGATAATGGCTCTGTACGTACCGATTGCCAGAAAGTAGAATCTTTCTGATAAGCCTCTTCAGATGTAGAACTTACTTCGTTTCCAAAGTATCCTTTCTTAAAATTTTTTTGCAACTCATATCCGGAATAGGCCACTGTGGTTTCTCCATACAGTTTCCCTTTTTTTGTTTTGGTATAATATGTAAACTGCTGACGGGTTATCATTCTGGCAATGTCACCTACTTTTCCATACTCCTGTTTTACTTCCATATAATCATACTCAGGCATATGAGCCGGTGGCAACCTGAATGCTGCACTCATCACTGCCCAGGTGCTGTCCTGCACTGTTATCTCACCTTCAATGGTAGCATTACTAAGTTGTCGTGGCCGTATAGCAATAGTGTACACTTTTGGTTTTACCGTTCTGTCAATCTTTATTGTTTTAAACCGATAAGCAACGAGGCCGCTATAACTAAGCGGCGATACAAAAGGGATTTTTGAAACAGGAGGGGTATTAATGAGATTATTATAAATATAAAAATCTCCTTCTAATGCCGACAAGTAAAAAATGCTGGACATATTCCCTCTTTTAATTATGCCTAACCGTTCCTCTTTTATTTGGCCATTACTGTTTTTATCTAATCGTAGTGATACTTCGCTAAGCGACATGCCATCGAAATTATCTTTGTTAGCTGGCTGGGTTGTTGTATCGGTTTCATTCTCTTTCTTTTTCTTAGAGTAGCCCGAATCAAGCTGAAACGCTTTTATATATGCCAGGCATGTGTAAGAGCCTATGGCATCTAAAATGGTTTCTTTGTGCCGTACCACATTCCTGATAATTTCTTCTGCCCTGTCCCTCGTTTTTACTTTTAATACTACTTCAGTCAGGTCGCTTCCTTCGTCAGTTTCCAGTTCAAGACTCTCGGTAATGTCTTTGCCATTTATGAAAATAGTTATCACTTTTGTCTTGTATCCAATCATACTTACCACCAGGTCATATTTACCCCTTTCTAAGAAAAATTGAAAAGATCCATCATCACGGGTAATTGCCCCTTTGCGCAATTCTTTTATCTCAACACTGGCCAATGGTAAGGGCATTTTCCGGTTATCCAGTATAGAACCTGAAAGTTTATACAACTGCCCATAGGAAAGAACAGATGTAAATAAAAAGAGTAACAGTAAAAAAATACCGGGCTTACACTTCATTTCGTCTTGCGGGTTAATATCAACTGCAAAAATTGCGATTAAAAACTGGTTAGCTATGTTTTAGCGGCTTTTTTTTGTTTTTTAACAGAACACTAAGGAGAATAGCAGGCTAATTCTGCAAAAACAAATGAGATGATAATACAAACAGCTTCGTTGCAAAGTTTTGAAAACAAAAAAGGAAAGATTTATACTACTGATTAAGGCCGATACTGAAAAAATCATTAACTAAATCTTTACCCTCATTATTTGTATTCACATCTGTGAATAATTAACTTTAGGATTGAATAACTGTGATAGGTTATATTTGAAAAAGAAGAGTAAGCTTCTGAAAATGGTCAGAAGACGCAAACTAATCCGGTACAACTCTTCGCCGGTTTTGTGATAACATGGTTCCGCTTCCCACCGTACTAATGAAAAGAAGCCAGCCATTTAAACTGAAGTGAATTGACAGACACTATCATCAACCTGGAAACCGTAAACCCTATTGAATTTTTTGGTGTAAACAACGGTAAACTCGACGTCCTCAAAAAGAAATTTCCCCTGCTAAAAATTCTCTCCCGTGGCACTCAGCTAAAATTGAGCGGTGCCCCCGAGCAGATAGATACTGCACGGGAAAAGATTTCCCTCATCGTTGCCTATCTCGAAAGAAACGGCCACATGAGCCAGAATTATTTTGAGCAGGTACTCGGTGGCGATGATGCCGAAGTAATTGACCATTTCCAGGAAAAAAACCCCAACGAAGTATTGGTGTTTGGCCCCAATGGAAAATCGGTAAGGGCAAGAACGGCCAACCAGAAAAAAATGGTACAGGAATCGGAAAAGAATGACATTGTATTTGCCATAGGCCCTGCCGGTACAGGTAAAACTTATACCGCTGTTGCCTTAGCAGTAAGGGCATTAAAAAACAAACAAGTTAAAAAAATCATCCTGACAAGACCTGCGGTGGAAGCTGGTGAAAGTCTCGGTTTTCTTCCCGGTGATTTGAAAGAAAAAATTGA
>JAYVKT010000207.1:0-3319 GCA_043768195.1 Chitinophagaceae bacterium
TTCAAAGACTCGTAGTTCGCCCTAATTAAAGTGCTTTGTTTTTCTTTATCCATAATGGATTGTACCGCTGTGGGTATTTCAATTTGTATACCAATACTGTTTTCAACCGCATCCGGAAATTTTACCGGGTGAGCTGTTTCCAAAAAGATTCCCTTATCAGCAGGATGACTAGCTAAATATTGAAATAAAGCAAGATAGCCAACTGCGCCATGAGGGTCGGCGAGGTAATTATATTTTTCAAACACTTCTTTGATAGTTGCCAGGGTATCTTTATCTGTAACGGTAGCAGATGATAGTTTGCTTCTCAGCTCCGGAAACTCATGTTTAAATATTTCCAACACTCTTACAAAATTGCTTGGGTTGCCGACATCCATTGCATTGCTTAGTGTAGCCACCGCTTGTTTTGGTGTCAGCACTTCTGTTTGCAAATAATCACTCACAATATCATTCAGGTTGCAGGCCGCTATAAAATGCTTAACTGGTAAACCAGACTGCATCGCCAAAATACCTGCACAAATATTTCCAAAGTTGCCGCTGGGAACAGAAATAACCGGCGGATTGCTCTTATCAGCCCATTGTTTATAAGCAAAGAAATAATAAAACTGCTGTGGCAACCACCTTGCTACGTTGATAGAATTGGCAGAGGTAAGAAACAATTTATCATTTATGTCCTTATCAGTAAAAGCCTGTTTCACCATAGATTGACAATCATCAAACGTTCCCTGCACTTCTAATGCAGTGATATTTTTTCCCAATGTTGTCAATTGCTTTTCCTGTACAGGGCTTACTTTGTCAGAAGGATAAAGAATTATTACTTCTACCCCCTCTACATTATAAAAACCATTGGCAACTGCACCCCCGGTATCTCCTGAAGTTGCAACCAGTACAGTCACTTTTCTTGAATCACCCTTTACAAAATAACCAAGGCAACGGCTCATAAATCTTGCACCAATATCTTTAAAAGCCAATGTTGGGCCGTGAAATAATTCAAGCGAAGAAATGCTATCACTTACTTTCACCAATGGAATAGGAAAGTTTACTGTTTCACCTACAATTTGAAAAAGTTTTTCCTCCGGTATCGTATTTCCAACATATGGTTTGATAACCCGAAAAGCAATTTCTTCATTGGAGAAATCAGTAATATCGCTAATCAAATTCTTATCAATCTGTGGAATGGTTTCAGGAAAGTATAATCCTTTATCCGGAGCCTGCCCATTGATGGTTGCTTCCTTAAAGTCAACTATTGGTGATTGTTTGTTAGTGCTATAAAATTTCATACCCTGTCCCTAAAGGGAACTTAATTTTGTAGTTAATAATTGTAATTTATATTCATTTAATATAAAAGCCCAACTCTCTTTAGTGCAAACGACCTCAATTGTTAATTGTTAATTAATCACCTCAACCCCTTTTTTATTTATTGTTGTTACATAAGTATTATAATCAATTCCAACCCGGTTGTAAACATCCTTCATCACTACTTCAACTTCTTTAGCCGTTTTCTCTTCCTTGCTCAGCATAAATATAGAAGGGCCGGAACCAGAGATGCCACCACCTAACGCACCGGCTTCTTTACAATTTGCTTTTACCTCATCAAATCCGGGAATAAGGATACTGCGGATGGGTTCTATAATCACATCTTCCAATGAACGGCCAATAAGGTCCAAATCATTTTTCATAAACCCTGTAACCAGCCCCGCAATATTTCCCCATTGTTTAATGGCATCTTTCAATAATATTTGCTGGCGCAGAATTTGTCTTGCATCAGAAGTCCGTACTTCTATCTGCGGATGCACCACTGTCACAAATAAATCAGGCGAGGCTAAATGAATTATATCTAATGGATGGATACTGCGGATAAGTGTTACCCCTCCTAAAATACAAGGTGCAATATTATCTGCATGCTTAACGCCTGATGCAAGCTTTTCACCATTCATCGCAAACTGTACCACTTCATCATTGGAAAAAATATTTCCCAGCAAATGATTAGCCGCTACGGCGGCACCGGCAGCACTCGCTGCACTTGACCCAATGCCACTTCCGGGTTTGATGTGTTTTTCAATCGTTACTTCAAAACCAACAGTACCTCCCACTTTTTCCATCACTGATAAAAAAACAACACCTGCGACATTCTTTTGCGGGTCGGTTGGTAAATTATAATTGTCACGGTTATGAATAATAACTTTGGGTTCATCCAATAAGGTTACTTCCATTACATCATTCGGCTCATTTAATGCCATACCCAATATATCAAAACCACATACAAGGTTTGCCACTGTGCCGGGACATTTAATTTTTATACTCTTCATATTAAATACAATAAATCATTTTCAAATTTCAGAAGGCAGGTCCTTTTAGGGCTATTTCCTGAGTCCATCGAAGGGTTAAGGTTTACGCTTTACTTGCCCTGATAATATCGGCAAACACTCCACTCGCCGTTACCTCTGCGCCAGCACCGGCTCCTTTCACTACCATTGGTTGTTCCTTATAACGGTTGGTATAGAACAATACAATATTATCTTTTCCGTAAAGATGATAAAGGTCATGCTTTGGATCTATATGTTGTAACCCGACAGAAGCTTTTCCATTGTCGAAAGAAGCAACAAATTTTAGTATACAGCCATCTGCTTTTGCTTTATCCAGTAAATTTTTGAAATGTGCTTCTTCCTTTGCCATAGCAGCATAAAAATCTTCTACACTCCCCTGCATACAACTGGCTGGCATAAAGGAGTTATTGGAAATATCTTCCATTTCTATCTTTTCACCTGCTTCCCTCGCCAGTATAAGTATCTTTCTCATTACATCTATTCCTCCCAAATCAAGCCGTGGGTCTGGTTCTGTATAACCTTCATCCTGTGCCTGCTTCACTACCTCGGCGAAAAGACGGGTACCGTCATAATTATTGAAAACAAAATTTAAGGTACCGCTTAATACTGCCTGCATTTTATTTATACGGTCACCGCTGTGTACCAGGTCACTCAAAGAGGCAATAACCGGTAAACCTGCGCCTACATTTGTTTCAAATAAAAACTGGCTGTTGAATTCTCTTGAAAGGTCTTTTAAGCTTTTATAATTACTATATGCAGAAGAAGCCGCTACTTTGTTACAAGCGACTACTGAAATACTTTTTTTAAGCAACTGGTCGTAGACGATTGCCACTTTATCATTGGCTGTTATATCAACAAAAATAGAATTGCGAAGGTTACGGCTGATAATCTCATTTATAAATTTATGCAGTCTGGCTGTTTCTCCGGCATCTAATTTTTCTTTCCAGCTGTTCAGGTCAATTCCTTCTTCATCAATAAGCATTTTACGGCTGTTG
>JAYVKT010000208.1:0-11845 GCA_043768195.1 Chitinophagaceae bacterium
CATACCCTTTGGGATTTTGAAGCTAATAGCCGGCAAACATTGCAGGAGCTTTACGAGTCTCTGCAATTAGAGGCCAACGGCATCAATGATTTTGATTTATTTCATAAAAACTACCTTGCTCATAACGACAAATTGTGGGAACGCTACCGCAACGGCTATATCAAAGTGGATGAACTCCGCTGGAAAAGGATGTGGCTGACACTACTTGATTTTAAAATTGCCAATGAACCGCTGGCAAAAGAAATGGGAACCCTTTTTTTAGATTTGCTCCCAACCCGCAAACTGCTTTTCCCGCATACTACTGAAATACTGGAGTATTTGACAGAAAAGAAATACCAGTTACATTTAATAACCAATGGGTTTGAAAAAACACAGCATAGTAAACTGAAAAGTTCCGGCTTGGATAAATATTTTATTGAAGTAATAACCTCTGAAGGCAGCAACAGCCTGAAACCAAAGAAAGAAATATTTGAGTATGCTTTTAATAAAACGGGAGCTGCTCCAAAAGAAAGCATCATGATTGGCGATACAATTGATGTAGATATTCTTGGTGCTGTTAATGCCGGTATTGATCAGGTGCATGTCAATCATTTGACAAAAGAACCCGATTCTGTAAATGGGAAATTACCGACTTATACTGTGTATTCTTTGAAAGAGTTGGAAGGAATCTTTTAGAGAAGAGGTATTACCAAGTCGCAATCACCGTCACTCCGCCGAGTGGCTTATCACCGATCTTTACATTAATTTTTGCATCAAGCGGAAGTAGCAGATCAACTCTTGAACCAAATTTGATGAATCCCATCTCGGCTGTTTGTTTTACCTGCTGGCCGGGTTGCAGATAGTTACAAATTCTTTTGGCTAATGCACCTGCAATTTGTTTTACGAGAATTTCTTTTCCGGCTTTACGATATACGACTGAGTGCCGTTCATTTTCTGTTGAAGATTTTGGATGCCAGGCTACTAAATATTTTCCTTTATGATATTGACTGTACACTACTTCACCGGTCACCGGGTTGCGGTTTACATGCACATTCAGCGGACTCATAAAAATGGATACCTGTATGCGGCGGTCGGTGAAATATTCATCGGCCTGCACTTCTTCTATCACCACCACTTTACCATCTGCCGGGGCAATGATGGCATTTTCCTGTATCGTTAATTCTCTTTTTGGAATACGAAAAAAAGAAATCATAAAAAGCAACAAACCCAGAGTTCCAATAAAAACGATCCAACTGATAAGGGGTACAGAAGAACTGAGTAAATAAAATGAAAGTAGATTGATAACACCAAATAAAATAGTACAGATAGCAATCGTTTTATAGCCTTCTTTGTGGATGGTCATGGCGCAAATATAGGAAAATGGCAAGTGGGGAATAGCAAGTAGGGAGTGAGGCTATCAACAGATTATTTCATACATAACTGAACATAAAGCCAAACAAAAGGAGTTGCGAGCAGTAACGAATCAAATCGATCTAAAAAACCACCGTGACCGGGCATTAATGAGCCGCTGTCTTTTACACCTGCCATTCTTTTTAGTTTAGATTCGAGAAGATCACCAAAAGTGCCGGCAATAGCTGCTATTGCTGAAGTGATTGCAAATTGGGCAATATTGAAATTAAGCCACCATGCCACTAATCCCGCCGCTGATACAGCAAGAATAATTCCTCCTATTGTACCTTCCCATGTTTTTTTGGGAGAAATTTTTGACAAGGCGGTTTTACCAATTAGTGACCCTACGATATATGCCATTGTATCATTTATCCAAATTGAAAAAATAATAACAACTGGCAATGACCATGTAATTCCATTTAATATAGCAGTCGGGAAACAAGGTGCATCTGATACATCATTTGCGTAAATAATAACTGTATGAGTGTACAAATCCAGCATCAATCCCCAGCACAATGAAATATAAACCAACCCCAACACTGCCATCCCAAATGCTTTCAATTGAATTCCATTTTTTTGAAAAATACCAATCAGTAACAAAGCAAAACCAGCTGCTGATACCGGCAACGAAATATTTTCTTTTAAACCATAACCGTTTATTTGATATTCCATGCCGCAAAACCACAACATTAAACCATAGCCCATCAGCATCAACCCTAATTTTGTGTAGATATGAAATGATGTAGTATAAATTTTTTCCGTCAGCTTCAAATACTCCCACCAGCAGCCAAAATGAATAACAGAAAATAAAATGAAAAAGCTCCAGTGGTTCCATAGCAACCCCACCAGCATGATGGCTGCAAAGATGATGGCCGTTAATGCCCTTGTTTTAAATACCTGGAAGTTAAAAGCCATATTTATTCAAAATCAAATTGATGATCTTTTACCTGTTTATCGTCTGCATACACCTGGCTGTAAGTAACGGTTGATTTCTTTTTCATCCACATTACCAGTAGTACAACTAATGCTGCACTGATAGCTGCTCCTAATGCAATGTTGGAGAGGTTCAATGAATTTTCATCATTCAATGATTCAGGATTGAAATAAACAAGTATAATCAATGCAGCATCATACACAAAGTGGGCAAGAATGGCTGTCCACAAACTACCGCTATACCAATAAATAACACCAAGCAAAGTGCCCAGTACAAACCGTGGCAGAAAACCATAGAACTGCATGTGCATGGCGGAAAAAAGAAAAGCAGAAATAATAATACCAGCCCAGGGGCTTTTAAATATTTTAATCAATAAACGTTGTGCCACTCCACGGAAAAGTAATTCTTCGCCAACAGCCGCAAGACCGGCAATGCAAATAATGTTCAGCATTAAATCTTTGATAGTATGCTTTGATAATAAAGCTTTGATAGTTTTAGCTGCATCCGCTTCCAGCTCTTTCATCCAGTTGGCTATACCGGCAGGAAACTGAACATTCCGGTTGAGTTCACCCAAAAAGCTAACTAAGGGAAGTGATAGTAACAACACTCCTGCTGCCACTAAAAAATAACCCATGTTATATGGTTTTTTCAGACCGAGATATTTTTTACTATCCGTGCTGAAAAGCCAGGCACACAGAAAAGAAGGAATAAGAAACAAACTAACAAACTGGATGATCTGCATTCCCCGGATAACGGTAAGTAATGCGGGACTGTTATAATCCCATTTCGAACTGTCACTCATTGTTTCCAGGTTCATGCCTGCTATTTTAGACAACACTATTGTTCCTAAAATACCAATAAGAAAAAAACTGGCTAAGGCAATGCTGATGAGGATGATAAATTGTGTAAGTGGGGGTTTCGATTTTAATAATCCTTTCATGAATAAACTGTGGGATTTCGTTTGTAAGTTTGCAGGCTACAAAAATAGGTAAATGATATTTGAATGGTAAAGATTGGCAACATACAACTTCCTGACTTTCCGCTGCTTCTGGCACCGATGGAAGACGTAAGCGACCCGCCGTTCCGGGCTGTGTGCAAGGATAATGGTGCTGATTTGATGTACACAGAATTTATTTCCAGCGAAGGATTAATAAGAGATGCTATCAAAAGCCGTAAGAAACTCGACATCTTCGATTATGAACGGCCGGTCGGCATCCAGATTTTTGGTGGCGATGAAGACAGCCTCGCCATGGCTGCAAAAATTGTAGAAGTTACCAATCCTGATTTACTCGACATCAACTTTGGTTGCCCGGTAAAAAAAGTAGCACTGAAAGGAGCCGGTGCAGGTGTATTAAAAGATATTGATCTGATGGTTCGCTTAACCTCAGCAGTAGTAAAAGCAACCTCATTACCCGTTACCGTAAAAACAAGATTGGGCTGGGATGATAAAACGAGAAACATTGAAGAAGTAGCAGAACGGTTACAGGATGTTGGCATTAAAGCTTTAGCTATTCATGGACGTACAAGAACACAGATGTACAAAGGCGAAGCCGACTGGACATTGATTGGTAAGGTGAAAAATAATCCAAGAATCACTATGCCGATTTTTGGTAACGGCGATATTGACAGCCCGGAGAAAGCAGTGGAATATAAAAATCGTTATGGAGTAGATGGCATCATGATTGGCCGTGCTGCTATTGGCTATCCGTGGATTTTTAATGAAATAAAACATTTTGTAAAAACAGGAGAGCATTTACCTGCACCAACTATTGAAGATCGCTTATTTGTTTGCCGTAAACATTTAAAAAAATCTATTGAATGGAAAAATCCGGTGGTGGGTATTAATGAAATGCGCCGTCACTATGCCAATTACTTAAAAGGCTTACCTAATATAAAAGAGTTCAGAAATAAGCTGGTAACCCTAACTACCGAAGAAGAAATAAATGCTGTGTTTGATGATATTGCCAGAACATACGATGGCTATGAATTTGAAAAAACGCCAATTGAGTTGATTAATTATCATGAAAAATGCCCGGTGGAGTAGCTGGTTCAGGCCGATTTAGTGTCCCGACTGTTTACTACTAAGCCTATAACCGAAACAATAAACCATGTTCCTTCCAGGATTACAAAAGGCCAGAAGTTAATAAGCAAAGAAGCATAACAGGCCAACCCAGCCCCCACAATGTTTAAAAGAAAAAATAATTTACTCTTACCATTTATCCAGCCGAAAGTATTGCAGAAATAAGCCAGCAGGATGAGGCCAACGCCAACTGTTCCAATTATATCACTGTAGCTCATGCTTTGCTTTGAATGAATGATTCAATCCCTTTGGTATAAACCTTTCCTCTTTTCTCTGCAAAAAAATCTGCTGCCAGTGCCAGCAAAGACATAGCAGCCAACCCAAGGCCAAACCCCCGCCAGAAATCATTCTTAAAATCTTTGATAAAATAAACATACAGGGCTATGCCAGCCAACAAAAAAAATATTTCTGTATAACGAAAGACAACAAAATTTTTCATCACCGTTTTCATGCGGGGCAACTCTTTTTCCTTTAGCTCGGATGGGTTCATATCATACGCATACACATTTCGCTGCCTGTCGCTATCACTTCTTTTATAAACCGTATAGCCAACAACACCCAGTAACAGACCAATCAGGAGCATGGGAATAGCCGCCCCTTTGTATAAACTTGTTTTTAGAAAAAAGAAAAAAACTATGGCAGTTATTATTCCGGCTACACCAATTAAAACAAACAACAGGCTTTCTTGTTTTTCTGCGTTGAAGTATCTTTCAATATCGGCTTTGGTAAACATGATTTGAGATTATTTAATTGCATCCAGGACATCCTTGTCAATCGGCGAAACGGATGACCCGAAATAATTTGTAAGTACACCTTTTTCATCAACGATATATTTTGTAAAATTCCAGGCCGGCGGTTTATTATTCCATCCGTTTTTTGTGGAGTCTGTCAACCATTGGTAAACCGGATTTTGTTTTGAAGATCTAACCACTGTACTTTTTTGCATCAGCGGGAATGTAACCCCATAATTTCTCTTACAAAAAGCAGCTATGTCTTCGTCTGTTCCTTTTTCCTGTTCTTTAAAATCATTGGCCGGGAAACCAATCACTACTA
Organism: Chitinophagaceae bacterium; assembly: GCA_043768195.1. Taxonomy (GTDB): domain Bacteria; phylum Bacteroidota; class Bacteroidia; order Chitinophagales; family Chitinophagaceae; genus JJ008. The sequence goes on from JAYVKT010000208.1 coordinate 5,457, forward strand.
ATTTGTCTTTGTACTTTTCTGCCAATTGCTGCAGATCATCATATTGATTGGTGTAGCCGCAGTCGCTGGCTGTATTTACCAGCATTACTTTTTTCCCCTGCAAACTGGCAAAATCCAGTGTATCGCCGTTATTAGCTGTGGCCTTGAGTGAATAAAATGAAACCGGCGGTTGTTTGTCGCCGGATAATTCTTTTGTGTTTTTTCCGGTTAGTTTTGTAAACCACATAAGGGCAGGATAAACTGCTTTTAATACTTTTTGGCGGTACGTCATATTTTTTGAATTACGATTAACTATTTCTACATAGATAGCAAAAGCTGCTATCAATATTGATAAAACAACCAGTAAACGTTTTAGTTTTCTCATTGCTGATTTTAAAATTACTTCGTTTTTATCGTCGTCTATTGACTATTCACTTTATCACCCATTTAAATAATTTCAATTTACCCTTAAAGGGAGGGTATTTTATTGCCGGGTCAAACCAGGTGGGTGTTTTCATCACCGCTTTTTTATGACTGAAGGTTTCAAACGAATATTTTCCGTGGTAACATCCGGTTCCGCTAAATCCCCGTCCGCCGAATGGTAAATGATGGTTCGTTAAATGCCAGCTTGAATTATTAACACAACTGCCCCCCGCAGGCACAGCTTCCAGCCATTCGTTTTCTTTCTTAGTACTGGATGTATAAATATAAAATGATAATGGGTTGGGATTCTTTTGAATAATCTGCAGGGCTTCTTCCATCGTGTTGTAAGGGATAACCGGAAGTATGGGGCCAAATATTTCATCCTTCATAATAGAACCGTTCATTGAAATGTCTGTCAATATCGTGGGTTCAATAAATAGTTTTTCTTTATCCGTTCTGCCACCGTAAGCAATTTTTCCCTGTGATAAATAACCGGCAATACGACTGAATTGCTTTTCATTAATTATTTTTCCATAGCTGTAACTTTCTTCCGGTTTATCGCTAAAGAACTTTAAGGCTGCTTCTTTTAGTGCTTGCACCAGTTTATCCTTTACTGAATCATGCACCAACAGGTAATCCGGTGCCACACACATTTGACCGGCGTTAGAAAACTTTGTCATTGCAATGCGTCGGGCTGCTACATTAATATTTGCATCAGCTTCTACCACACAGGGGCTTTTACCCCCCAGTTCCAATGTAACCGGCACCAATCTTTCTGCTGCCATTTTATAAATAATTTTACCTACTGTGGTGCTGCCGGTATAAAATACATGATCAAAAGAAAAGTTATTCATCATTTCCGGTATCACTGCTGCTCCGTCTCCCCGCACATATAAAATGTAGTCAGTCGAAAATGTTTCTTCAATTACTTTTTTCATTACTGCATCAGTTGCAGGTGCAAATTCGCTTGGCTTTAATACCACACAATTTCCTGCGGCAATAGCACCAATCAATGGGTTTATCAATAATTGAAACGGGTAATTCCAGGGTCCGATGATAAGTACAACACCTAATGGCTCTTTTAATACTTTACTGCTGGAAGGAAGGTTAAGCAAATTAGTAGTTACCGATTCAGGTTCCATCCAATCCCGGAGGTTTTTAATGGCGGTACTTAGTTCTGCCAGCACCATCCCTGTTTCTGTTGCCCACACTTCTTCCGGGCTTTTTTTCAGGTCAGCATATAAAGCCGCATATAAATCCTGTTCATGGTTCAGGATAGATGCTTTCAATTTCTTCAACTGCTCTTTCCGAAAAGCATAAGAACGGGTAGCCCCGCCATTAAAATACTGCCGCATTTTTTCCAGGCTGGTTATATCTGCCATTAATTCTAATTTTATACCAAGTTAGGCAAAACCCCATTCCCGATGACTGACGAATACTACATGATGCAGGCACTAAAAGAAGCCAAAAAAGCTTTTACGGATGATGAAATTCCCATCGGTGCCGTGGTAGTTGTCAATGAAAAAATAATTGCACGGGGGCATAATATGACTGAGCGGCTAAATGACCCTACCGCCCATGCCGAAATGATTGCATTGACTTCTGCATTCAATTCCCTTGGTAGTAAATATTTACCAGACGCTACTTTGTATGTAACCGTAGAACCCTGCCTGATGTGTGCCGGTGCTATTTACTGGAGTAAAATTGGAAAAATAGTGTACGGGGCAGATGACGAAAAAAGTGGTTACAAAAAAACAGCCGGAGCTAACTGGCCTTTTCATCCCAAAACAGAACTGATACGGGGAGTGATGAAAGAAGAGTGTGCCGCACTGATGAAAGATTTTTTTAAGAATAAACGATAATTAATCTATTTGCCCGACTGATTTCCGGGATAAGAAACAATTAATACATCTTACCATTATATTAAACTTCCTCTTCTTACTTTTGTTATATCTACAGAAGATAAAAACAATTAAACTTAATAATTATGGCATTTACATTAGCTCCTCTTCCCTATGCACATGATGCGTTGGAGCCGCATATTGACACACTGACCATGCAGATCCATCATGGCAAACATCACCAGGCTTATGTTGATAATCTTAACAAAGCAATAGCCGGCACTGAACATGAAAACAAAACACTGGCTCAGTTAATAGACCATGCTGGTGCTATTAGTGCTCCGGTTCGTAATAATGGTGGTGGGCACTGGAACCACACATTCTTCTGGGAAAGTCTTAAGAATCCGGGATTAGCAGATGTTGTCAATGAACCGTCTGGAAAATTGGCAGATGCCATCAATGCAACTTTTGGTTCTTTTGATGAATTCAAAACGAAGTTTGCGGCAGGTGGGGTTGGCAGATTTGGTAGCGGATGGGTTTGGCTGATTGTTAATGATGGCAAGTTGGCTATTTCTTCTACCCCTAACCAGGATAACCCACTGATGGATGTGGCAGAAGTAAAAGGAACACCACTATTAGGTGTGGATGTATGGGAACATGCTTATTATCTGAAATATCAGAATAAACGTCCTGATTATCTTACGGCTATCTGGAACGTAATCAACTGGAATAAAGTAGCAGAGAGGTTTGAAGCTGCATAAAAATAATTGCAATAAAAAAACCCTTCCGCTTATTTAAAAGCGGAAGGGTTTTTTATTTTGGAATGTATTATTTACACTTGTCCATTATCTCTTTCATTATTTTTTCTGCTTTATCTTCCATTTCTTTATCATCTTTCTTGTCTTTATACTTCTCTTGCATTTTATCGCCGTAGGCATCCATTTCTTTTTGGAGGTCTTCCATTTCTTTTTTTACTTTTTCATCGGACTGGTCTTTTGCCTGCAGTTGCTGTACTTTGCAACGCATATTCCCAAATTTTTTTACATCGCCTTCAAAGGATGAACCACCCCCGCAGGATGACATGCTTACAACAACAGCCAGTATAGCTATTGAAAGAAAATTCTTTTTCATGTAGTTTGTTTTCGGTTTAATTAAATAGATTTTGAAATCTGGCAATAGTTATTGTTACCGGGTACAAAATAGACTTATTTTTTAAAAATAAAAAGAGGACTCAGGGTACAGGGTCATAGCCACTTCCACCCCACGGGTGGCAGCGGCTTATTCTTTTGACAGCCAGCCACATCCCTTTAAATAACCCATGCTTTTTTAATGCCTCAGCAGCATAATGAGAGCAGGTGGGGGTGTAGCGGCACTTAGGCCCGAGCCAGGGAGAAATAATCCATTGATAAATTTTTATCAGCAGGATAAACGGAAGGCTCAATATGCGGAGAAACGTTTTCACTTTTATTCGTTCATTATTAAACAAAGCTTATCCAGCACCTTCCCTGTTTTATCATATACTTCTTTATACACCGGCAATTCTTTACCTGTATAAATAAAAAACAGGTTCAGTTGAACGTTTTGCTCCACTAATTTTTCCTGTAATGCTTTTTTTTGCAGCCGGTATGCTTCTCTTACTAATCGTTTCACCCTGTTTCTGTCAACTGCTTTTTTAAAAATCTTACTACTTACACCTGCTCCAAACTGAAGGCCTTTTTTTTGTTCTTTACTGATTAAATAATATATTCTGAATGGGGTTAGTGTAAACCTTTTCCCTTCACTGAATAATTGTTCAGTTTGCTTACGGCTTTTCAACCGTTCCTCTTTCTTTAATGTAAATTCCTTTGCCACGGTATGCCTGATAAAAAAAAGCTCCGTCCCATTTTAAACGGAACGGAGCTATAAATATAGTGAGCTTCCTGCTTCTTCCTTTTCGGAATGCCGGAATATGCTTTCTACTTTAATTTACTTTCATCGGAAACACTCAGCTTTCTACGTCCTTTTGCACGGCGGCTTGCTAATACCTTGCGGCCATTAGCTGTTGCCATACGTTTACGAAAACCATGAACGGTTTTACGGCGTTTGTTGTGAGGTTGGAATGTACGTTTCATAATTATTTCTCTTTTTTCTACTTACTAATAAATGCGGCCGGGAGAACGGACCTGGTTCCAGATTCACCAGCAGATCACCACACCCACTGTTTGTGAAAGGACGGCAAAGGTAAGGGAAGGAGGTCAGAAGTACTAAGTCTGAAGTCTGAAATTTTCTGCTTTTCGAAGAAGCTGACAATCAGCATACTTAACCGCCCAGGTCTAAGTGTTTGGAACTTATTTGTTCTCCGTAAAAAGTAGTGGCATGATTATCAAAATCAGTAACTGAATCTGTTGTATAAAATTGCCGCTGCCCGTTCTTGCTGCACCGGCTTTCCATCTCCGGGTGGCGGATAAGGTAGTCAGCCAGGCTTGTAGCCACAATCTCTCCCTGCGAAATTAATTTTACACCTATGGGCAGGTATTCTTCTATTTTATCCTTTAATAGCGGATAATGAGTGCAAGCCAGCAGTATTACATCAATAGCTGAACCCTTTTCAAAAATATTGTGCAGATTCTTTTTGACAAAAAAATCAGCACCATCATTTTTATACTCTTCATTTTCAATTAATGGCACCCACATCGGACAGGCTTCCTGGTACACTTTCAGGTCTGGAAAAAATTTTACCGTCTCCATGGGGTATGATTCTGAAACCACCGTTCCGTTTGTTGCCAATATGCCTACACTTTTCGTCTCCGAATAAGTTCCTATTATTTCTGCTGTTGGTCTTATTACCCCCAACACCCTTTTTTCCGGATCTATTTTTGGCAAATCATTTTGCTGAATTGTTCTTAATGCTTTTGCAGAAGCCGTATTGCAGGCAAGGATGACCAAAGAACACCCCTGTTCAAAAAACCATTTTACACATTGCAGGGTGTAATGATATACTGTTTCAAATGAACGGTTGCCATACGGTGCCCTTGCATTATCGCCGAGATACAGGTAATCGTACTGTGGAAGTTTACAGACAATTTCTTTCAGTACCGTTAACCCGCCATAGCCAGAATCAAAAACACCGATTGCACCTGCTTTTTGCATACTACAAAAATAGGGATTGGGTATGGCTGCACTTAAAAAAATAACCTCTGGCTTTTTGCCAGAGGTTATAAACTATTTATACAAATTAATTATTACTTGCCTGCGGGAGTTGCTTTCGGAATGGGTACTTTCAATTTTGCTGCTACAGCGGCAATCATATCATCACCATCGGGTGCTACCAGAAAGGCTTCTTTTGAAAATACATGTGTGTAGCCTTTTTCTTTTGCTACCAGTTTGATAGCATCATATACCTTACGATAAATAGGTGCCAGCAATTCATTTTGCTTGGCTTCTATTGCCTGGTTTACCAGCTGCTGCCAGTTTTGTATCTGGTAGATAAGAGTAGGTAATTCCTGTTCAATCTGTTTGCGAACAGCAGGTGGAGTTTTCAAAGAGTCCTTGTACACACTGTCTTTATACTGATACAAAGAAACAATCTGTGCATATTGAGGATTGATTGAATCGGCCTGGTAACGTTCCAGCAGGGAGTCTATTTTTGCAGTCTCCGGCATAATGCCCACCATATTATCAACACTGATATAGCCAGCTTTCATTTGTGCACTTACGTTTTCTGCAAATAAAAGACCTGCACTTAATACAATTACGGAAAGAAATTTTTTCATTTGGTTTGTTTTTGTTTATCCCGGCCATACCGGATTATTGCTTTACTATGATTGGTAAAGAAGGCTGTTAGTTGCGCCATTCTTATTTTTTTAACACTTATCTCACCCCCAAATCTTTGAGCACATCTTCACTCTTGTCTAATTTTGGGTCGGCAAATATAATGGTAATTCCCTCACTTTTGTCGAGTACAAAATCATAACCCCTTGTTACCGCCATTTTCTGCACTGCATTGTATACTTTATCCTGTATGGGTTTTATCAATTCCTGCCTTTTTTTGAACAGATCTCCTTCAAAACCAAAGCGTTTGCGTTGCAAATCCCGCAGACTTTTTTCTTTATTAAACAGTTGATCTTCTCTTTTTTTCTTCAGTTCCTCACTCAGCATTACCTGTTC
>JAYVKT010000209.1:0-2456 GCA_043768195.1 Chitinophagaceae bacterium
CTTTATAAAGCCATATTGTTTTAACTCCCGGATATACCGCTGTATCGTCCTTGGTTCTAACCTAAAAACTTTTCTTATCTGCTGTGGTGTAAAGCTGGACTGGTTATTTTCTGTGAGGCATAATTTCAAGTTCTCAAAAAAATTCCGTGTTGCTTTTGTAAGTTCATCGCTCTTGCTAAACAAAACATCTTTCAGTAATTCAAAAGCTGCTTCAATATCGTCAATGTTTGTTTCAATAAATAACTGGTTGTTGCTGTCTTTCTTTACTTCTCGTTGGTACTGGTGATAAAATGTAATGGCTTCAATAAATCCCAACAGCAAAGTCATTGTTCTTCTTGGTTTAAAAACTTGCTCCGGCAACTCAATGTATTTTGCAAACGGATTTATAATATTAATTGGCCGTAACACCCTTTGCATATTTTTAAACAACTCTTTGTACTGGTTTTCTTTTTCTTTGTTTATCTCTCCGCCTGATAATTTTGTTTGGTACTCGTTTATTTTTTTGTCCTGGTCTCTTGTCTGGTCTGTATAAAGAAGTATGCAGCGGTTTGCATTGTCTTCATAAATTTTTTCTTTCGTTGTACAGCCGCTCACACATACAGGGCCTTCTACTGTTAACGTAATCGTTTTTAAATTGCCTTTGCTGTCTTTTAGTGTTACTGTTTTTGATATTCTTCTTTTGGTCTGTAATTCCCTCAACGGATAAAATACGGTCATTGCCCCGTCTAAATCTTCTATCAGCAGCAATTTATTTTTTAGTTCTTCCTGCTTAAAATAATACAAAGCATTTTCTGTAATCTGTGTTATCTCTAATTTATCTTCATCGGGTATCAGTTCACTAATCCTTTCCTGCAAATAAGTTTTACCGCTGCCGCTGCTTCCCAAAAACATTACATGCAATGGCACTTCCTGTTTTCGTTTTGTATAAATCAGGTAAGCAATCAGGCTGTTGTTTTCTTCGCCTACTATTCCACATTGTTGCAACAGTTGCCCGGTTCGTTGCAGCAGCTTTGGTTTCTTTAATTCGTTCACTGCGGTTTGCCTTGCCGCTGCAGTCATTTCATTTACTGCTTTTTCTTTTGGCTGCAGGGCTTCTATTTTTTTGATGCGGTGGTTTTCTAACTCTGTAATGAGTTGTATAAATGTTTGTGTGGTTTGCTGTGTGCTTACTTCTAAAGTCTCTGCCACATTGTTTATCGTTTGTTCCCTTTGCACCTGGTTGTATAAATCAAAGCTGTACCATTGGGGATTATTCACTTTCTCTTTGTGCTTTACTTTCAGAGTAACTTTCATTTTGTCAAGCCCTGTAATTTTTATGCCGCCTAATATTTCAAAGTACAGTTCACAGTTATCATAAATTAATAACTCGTTGTTTCTTGCATCAAGTTTAGTTTGCTGTGCCGGTGCTGCAATGGTTTCGGATTTTTCTTTTTCAATTGAAAAAGAAAAATCTGTTCGCTGCTCTATCAGGTCAGATAAAACTTTTGCATCATCATGGGTGCATAGCACACTGTTTATGTCCTCACCTGCAGGTAAGGTTACTTTACTGATTTTGATTTCAGGCAAAAGTTGTTTTAAAGTAACGGTATGTTTAGCAGTGGCAACTTCGCCGGGTTCATCTGCATTCAGCATTAAAATAATTTCTTCTAACTGTGGCAGTGCAATAATACTTTGTTGGTGTTCGTCTGTTAATCCATTTGTGCCATAGAGTGATAAGATTGTAAACTGTCCCGTGATTTCTTTTTGCTGTAATAAACTTGCTGCATCAATAATACTTTCAACTATGATTAATTTTTTTGTCTGCAATGATGGATAACCTGGATAAAGTCCGCTTCTGTTGCTTAAATAAAAATGCCTGTTGTCGTCATTGTTCGTAATGCTTCTGCCGTACAGGCTTACAATTTTATTATCAATATTTTTTAAAGGGAAGATAATGCAATCTTTTGCCCACACTGTAAAACCATTGTCCGGTCTTTGCTTCAGCAAACCAAACTTTACCATGCTTTCCACCAGGTTATTATGTTTGCTTTCTGTATGCAGGCCGCCGCTGTTAAAAGCTGCTTCTGTAATTTTATAATCTATGTAACGGCTTTGTAAATAATCAACGGCTTTCTTACTCCGGGGCAAGCCTGATTTGTAGTAACTAAAAAACTTTGTCAGCACTGCAATTTTATCAATGCCGGTTTCTTCTATAAATAATTTTGCTGCCGGTGGTTGTGTTGCTGTAATTGCATTGCCTGTTATCATCGCTGTTGCTTTTACCAATGCTTCATGCTTGCTGCAGTTTTCTTTGAGTTGTATAAACTGGATTGTATCACCGGTGCCGGCATTGCAGTTGCTACTGAAGCAGCAGTAAGTATTTGTCTTGGGATAAATCTGCAGGCTGGGATTTTTGTCCGGGTGGAAGGGGCAGTTTAAACGGTCGTTCTTATCTGGGTTTAACCCGTAATGCTGCA
>JAYVKT010000210.1:0-4529 GCA_043768195.1 Chitinophagaceae bacterium
TAATGGGTCATCAGCAAGTGTGTAAGTATTTTCGTTGTTGAAATTATTTTCTTTTCTTTTTTTATCGGGTTCGGGAAGAAAAAATCCATGTGTGGCAATATGTAATATTTGTGGTGAGTTGCCGCTGAGTGCTTTCAGGTTTTCTTCAGTTGCCTTTGTTTGAACAAATGATTTAGTGATAATTTTTTTCTGTTCGAATAGTTGTTTTATTTTCTTTACTTCTTCGGCTGTACCCGGTAGGTTGCTCCAAGTATTGTTGTCGCTGCTTCTTTTTTGCGGGGTATAAATTGAAGTAGATACATTTTCTTTTTCCGGCTGATTAGCTTTTTGCTTTACCAACTGCAAACTATCCATGGTAAAACTTGCATTGCCAAACAAAGTAATACTTTTAGGTTTTGTATTTTGAGTTTCAGCATTGCGTAAAGCCACTTGTCGGGTACTGGTGTATTGTTGCAACTGGTATTTATCCATCAACACAGTATTACTATCTATTGGTAAGGCATGAAAGGCGATGCTGTATAATTTGCCTGCGGGAGAATAGGAAATTTCCCTTACCCCTTTTAAATAAGGTTCGAGTGGCTGCCATACTAACTTGTATAATTCTTTTCCCAATGTGGCGACATTTTTGTTTTTTATTTCAAGGCCACGATAAAAGCTGCTGACCATACTGGTTGCGGTTTTGCCTGCGCTGTCAAAGAGTTGTTGTAGTTGTTTTTCTTCAAACAGAGGAACGAATACCGGAACCGGGTCCTTTTTAGTCAAAACATATGCTGCATAAAGTATGCTGTCAGTCCTGTTAATTCTGTATAACTGAAACCTGACAAATTCTATCGCAACTTGATCCTCTTGCAGGCCCTTCTGAACATCTTTTAGTGAAATGCGAATAGCTTTTTGCTGACGGAGAAACTCAGATGATTTACGGCTGAGTTCTTTTTCCAGTTGCTCTGCCGATGCTTCTATCTGTTTTAAATCCGGCCTCCTATTAACAATGGGCAGGGAATACTGTTTTTCCAGAATCTTTTTATTGTCTTGCCAATTTTTCAGTAAAAGTTGCACTGTTGTGTCACTGCTTTGCTGGGCCGATAAAAGAACATTCCTTGTCTCGGCAAGGGTGAATGACTTAAAAATAAGTTGCCGATTGAAGCTATTCCTGAGAATAGAAGCAGAAGGGTTTTTAGATAGATATAAAAAACTGTTATTAAGTTCAAGGAGTGAAGAGTTACTAGCCAGATAATTCCCTTTTTCCTTTTCAGAAAGAACAGTAAAATTATTCAACAGGTTTTGCAAGGTTAACTGGCTTATTTCAAGAAGTAAAGGTTCTGCCTTTTCATACTGACCTGTTCCTGATAAAAAACTAGCCAGATACGCCAATAGAATTGCATATTCCGGGTGAGTTTCACCCATGCTTTCTTTCCACATTTCTTTTGCCTGAATATATAACGATTCCGCCTTTGTATATTGGCCCATATCCTTATATAAACCGGCCTGGTTGGTCAGGGTCGCAGCATAATCTGATCCCTTTTTTTCCTTATTATTTAATTGTATATAAAGAAGTTCGGCCTTTTCATATTGCTTCATCTTGCGATATGTTTCTGCCAATCTGCCCAGAGAAGAAAGATAATGTGGATGGCTTTCCCCCAGCACTTTCTTCCAGAATTCTCCGGCCTGTATGTAAAGTTCTTCAGCCTTTTCATATTGCTGCGTATCAAAATATATCCCAGCCAGGTTAAAAATTGTGATCACATATTCTGGGTTTGTTTCTCCATGAACTGATTTCTGGATTTCCTTAGCCCGGACATACAACAGTTCGGCTTTTTCAAATTGGCCCATGCTTTCATAAATTACAGCCAGATCACTCAGGCTCCGTGCAAAGAAGGGGTGGTTTTCCCCTAAAGTATTCTTCATGATGTCACTCGCCTGAATCAACAGGGGTTCGGCTTTTTCATATTGACCTTTCGTTCTATAAAATAACCCCAGGTTTTTAAGACTTCTGGCATATAATGGATCAATGTCTCCGAGGGCTTTTTTCTGGATTTTTATTGCCCGTAAGTATAGTGGTTCAGCTTTTTCATACTGGCCCATACTATGATATAATACAGCCAGATTATTCAGGCTGGTTGCATAGTCTGCATGGTCTTCCCCGACTGTTTTTTTCTTGATCGCTTCTACCTGAAGATATAGCGGTTCAGCATTTTCATACTGACCCATCGCCTGATATAATATCGCAAGTCCTACTACACTCATTAAATAATCCCTATCCGTTTCTCCTAATGCCTTCTTCCTGATGACTATTACCTGAATATATAGTAACTCGGCCTTTTTATATTGATTCAGTCTTTCATATAACACCGCTAGGTTGTTCAGGCTCGTGGCATAGTCCGGGTGCGTTTCTCCCAATGATTTTTTTCTGATACCCATTGCTTCCATGTACAGCGGCTCCGCTTTTGCATATTGACCCATTCTGAAATATAACAGTGCCAGGTTATTCAGGCTGGTCAAATAGTCCGGGTGGGTTTCTCCCCATGCTTTTTTTCTGATGCCCATTGCTTCCATGTACAGCGGCTCCGCTTTTGCATATTGACCCATGCTTTCATATAACGCCGCCAGGTTGTTCAGGCTCGTGGCATAGTCCGGGTGGGTTTCTCCAAACTGTTTTTTTGCGGCTATCACAGCTTTTTCTCCAATTGTAACTCCTTTATTATATTCTCTGCTATTATAATATTGAATAAGGCTGTCATTTAACTCATTCCATGTTTGTGCAGATGCAAAAAAGGAAATCAGCAACAGTGAAAATACAAGTACAGTATATTTCATGAAGGAGTTTGATGGGTAATTGTACAAGGTAGTCTATTGTACCACCAATCCTATACCCCGCACAGGGTAGTAAAATAAAAAGAGTTACAGCTCTGCACCTCCCCTAATATTATTCTTTGATCATCCTTCAACAAGCTCAGGATGACAATGGTTCATTAAAACTCCGCACTACCCGGTGTCCTCGGAAAAGCAATCACATCTCTTATATTCGTCATACCGGTAACAAACTGCACCATTCTTTCAAAACCCAAACCAAACCCTGCATGCGGCACCGTGCCAAAGCGGCGGGTATCGAGATACCACCAGAGTTCTTCTTCGGGTATATGCATTTCTTTCATCCGGTCGAGCAGGTTATCAAATCGTTCTTCCCGTTGAGAACCACCAACTATTTCTCCAATGCCGGGAGCTAGTATGTCCATTGCTGCTACGGTTTTCCCATCATCATTCTGTCGCATGTAGAATGCTTTTATCTCTTTTGGATAGTTGGAAAGTATAACCGGTTTTTTAAAATGTTTTTCTACCAAATATCTTTCATGTTCACTTTGCAAATCCATTCCCCAACCGGTGATGGGGTATTGAAATTTCTTTTTCTTGTTATGGTTGCTCTCTCTTAATATATCAATGGCTTCGGTGTAGGTAATGCGTTCGAAGTTATTGTTGAGTACAAATTCTAATTTTTCTACCAATCCCATTTCACTTCTCTTATCCTGTGGCAATTGTTTTTCTTCTTCCGCTAATCGTTGTGCCAAAAATTCTAAATCTTCCTTGTTGTTATCCATTGCATACTTAATAATATACTTGATGAATTCTTCGGCAAGGTTCATGTTGTCTTCCAAATCAGAGAAAGCCATTTCAGGTTCTATCATCCAGAACTCGGCAAGGTGTCTTGCTGTGTTGCTGTTCTCTGCCCTGAATGTTGGGCCGAATGTATAAATATCACCAAAGGCAGTAGCACCGAGTTCTCCTTCTAACTGTCCGCTAACGGTGAGGTTACTTGCTTTTCCAAAAAAATCTTTTGAAAAATCTACGGCGCCTTCTTCCGTTCTTGGTGTTTCATCAAAAGGCAACGTTGTCACCTTAAACATTTCACCAGCACCTTCTGCATCACTACCTGTTATGATAGGAGTGTGCATGTAAAGAAAGCCTTTATCATTAAAAAATTTATGAATAGCAAATGCCAGTGCATGGCGCACCCGGAACACAGAACCAAATGTGTTGGTACGAAAACGTAAGTGTGCTATCTCTCTTAAAAATTCAAGGCTATGTTTCTTTGGTTGCAGTGGATAAATTTCTGCATCGCTATCGCCGAGTATCTCAATCTCTGTTGCATTCAAATCCATTTTTTGTCCCTTGCCGAGTGAGGTAACCACCGTACCGGTTACTTTTAATGATGCCGATGTAGTAATACGTTTCAGCATTTCATCTTCCTGGCTGCCGAGGGTTACTACCACTTGCAGGTTGTTATTGGTGCTGCCATCATTCAATGCTATAAACTGGTTGTTGCGAAAAGTTCGCACCCAACCCATTACGGTTACTTGTTGACCTGTTGGCTCTTGTGAAAGGAGTTCTTTTATCCGGATTCGTTTGTTGAACATTGGTGAAATTTTAAGGAGGGCAAAGATAACTACTGATTAAGCTGATTTAAAAGGATTTTGATTGATGAACAGCGAACCGAACCCTGACTGGAGTCCCGATAGCAATCGGGACTGGTAAAA
>JAYVKT010000211.1:0-3050 GCA_043768195.1 Chitinophagaceae bacterium
ATTTGGAAAAAATGGTGGACACCAATGATGAGTGGATCCGTTCCCGAACAGGTATTTCAGAAAGAAGAATTTTAAAAGGCGAAGGGCTTGGCAGTTCTGATATGGGTGCACCGGCTGTTCAGGAACTATGTAAAAAGAGAGGAATTGACCCTTTAGAAATTGATTGCCTTATCTGCTGCACCGTTACCCCCGATATGGTTTTTCCGGCCACGGCTAATATCATTTGTGATAAGATAGGAGCAAAAAATGCTTTTGGATTTGATTTACAAGCCGCCTGCTCAGGGTTTTTATACGGACTTACCACCGGGGCTTCTTTTATTGAAAGTGGCAGGTATAAAAAAGTTGTTGTAGTTGGTGTAGATAAAATGAGTTCTATTGTTGACTACCAGGACAGGGCTACCTGTATCATCTTTGGTGATGGGGCCGGTGCCGTATTATTAGAACCGAATGAAGAAGGATATGGTATACAAGATTCTATTTTAAGAAGTGATGGAAGTGGTGCCCAGTTCCTGCACATGAAAGCCGGTGGTTCAAAAAAGCCAGCTTCTATTGATACGGTAATGGCAAGAGAACATTATGCTTACCAGGAAGGGCAAGCTGTTTTCAAATTTGCTGTAAAAGGAATGGCTGATGTAAGTGCTGAGTTATTAGAAAGAAATAACCTGACTGGCGATGATGTTGCCTGGCTGGTGCCACACCAGGCCAACTTAAGAATTATTGATGCTACTGCTAACCGCATGGGATTACCGAAAGAAAAAGTAATGATCAATATTCAGAAATATGGTAACACTACTGCTGGCACCATTCCTCTTTGCCTGTGGGAATGGGAAAGTCAATTAAAGAAAGGTGATAATATTGTTTTAGCAGCCTTTGGTGGTGGATTTACCTGGGGAGCTACGTTGGTGAAGTGGGGATATTGATTTTGTAAGTAAGCCTCCGTTTAAAAATTAGTCAGCAGATAATTTTTCAGCGGCAATGACCTATTCGTTAGCGGCAAATCATACAAACCATCATGAACACAGAAGAACAGATAATAAACTTCTTACAAAAATCGGGGCAATTCAATACCGATGAATTGAACGACTTTATAACCAGGAGCAAAGTTCTTCATGTAAAGAAAGGCGACACAATTGTAAAAGAGGGTCAGGTTTGCCACTCCATTTACTTCATACATTCCGGAGTTATCAGTTTGTTTTTGCTGAGGGATGGTGAAGAGCATGTAAAAGATTTTTCACTCAGCGGTAAATTTATTACAGCCTACACCAGCATGAGTTCTGGTAAACCATCACAAATTTTTTTGAGAGCAGAACAGGATTGTGAGTTATCTGTCTGGGATGCATCCTGGTTTCAGGAGCTTACCCGGAAAAACCATCAATGGACTTTGTTTGCTTTTAAAATAGCTGAATATCTTTTTTACCGGAAAGAAAAAAGAGAAATAAGTATGTTATTGCAAACCGCCGAAGAAAGATACCAGGACATGCTGAAAGAATTTCCTTCGCTTGCCCAGCAGGTGCCACAATACCTGTTAGCCAGCTACCTCGGTATAAAACCACAGTCATTAAGCAGAATCCGAAATAAAATAGCCCAAAAACCGAAGTTAACATAGGTGAATGAAAAGGGATAACTGATTTGCGATTTTTACATTGTACTAAAAATTAAAACAATGAAACATCGCATCTACACCGTCATTCGCTATCTCTTTGGAGCAGCCATGACTTTTTTTGGAATCAGTAATCTTTTTCAACTCTTACCACCACATCAATTTCCCGGACAAGCAGGAGAATTGATGTTAGCCTTTACCGACTCAGGTTATATTTTACAAGCCGTTGGGTTAACACAATTATTTCTAGGGATTGCATTATTACTCAATCGCTTTATTCCATTGGCACTATTGCTGTTTGCTCCCGTAGCGGTGAATGTGCTACTATTCCATCTTTTTCTTGACGCATCAGGCATTTTGATGGCCATGCCGGTAATTGGCATAACCAGCTTTCTGTTTATGTATCATAAATCTCATTTCAGTTCACTTTTAAAAGCTAATAGCAATGAAAAAGTTTAGTAAACCCTTTGCAATAACCATGACCTTCATTTCTATATTCACCATGGTAATAATGTCAGTAATGGATTTGAATGAAACACACATGACCAACCCTTTATGGCCGCCCCATGCCCGGTTTCACTGGGCAGTGCAATACTTTTCGGCCATGCTGGTTTGTGTACTTGCACTTTGCTTAATCTGGCTTCCTTACAAAGAAAAAGCAAGCCGGTTGTCAATTCTCTTTATTGGGTTAAGTCCGCTATTTTTTTGGGGAATGTTTTTTCCTGCATTATTGATGCCTGGCACCGGCACATGGCCGGACGGTGTAACCCCACCACCAGGATTTCCTGAAATATTTAAAAAGATACATCCAAATTTAATCATGGCATGTATTCTATCAGTAGTGTCAGTTATACTAACTGTAAGAGAATATAAAATTAGAAGAGAACAATAATATGAGGTGAGCCTTTATAGCTATTTTTTACCTCTTGTCCAAAATGAAAAATCTGTTTGCGGCAACTTCTCTATTCCCAACTGGCGCAGCATATTTATTAATTGCCCCCGGTGGTAGGTGCCATGATTAAACACATGATGTATCATCTGGTAAACGGGCATTTTGAAATGTTCCTTTTTGTTGTTATAATATTGAAAGACATGTTCCAGCGATAAATCCGATGCATTGGCCACCCATTCTTCCCATTGCCTGGATTGTTGTAATAAAATGCCGGATAACTCCTGCAGGGTTCCTTTAAAATTTTCGCTGGGAATGGTAATCCGTTCCTCCATTTTCATCCGCTGCCACCAGATGTTTTCCGCATCCAGCATGTGCAACACAGTTTTATGTAAACTGTTGAAACTGCTGGGTACTTCGGCCATTTGCTTTTCTTCAGGCAAAGCAAGGATAACGTCCAATATTTTTTGAGTTGCCCAAATGTTATAAGCGGCATACTGCTTTAAGAGTTCTTTCATGCCATTATCCTCTAAAGAGGTATTTTTGGTGAACAATAGAAAA
>JAYVKT010000212.1:0-4325 GCA_043768195.1 Chitinophagaceae bacterium
TTTTAGTGACAGACACCACGCAATTGCAAAAAAACATTAGCATTAAAACCGATAATGTTATTCCGGCTCCGGCGGGTAGCTATAAATTTATTTTAGAAATTTCCGATGCAAAAAGAGCCTTTGCCAGATTAGGCAAGCTAAAAACTTTTCAATGGCCTGTGCAAATGGAAACAAAAGATTCTCTTTCCTTTAAAATATTTATGCTATTACCGTTAAATACTTCAGACACCAGCAGGGTTTTAGATTCGTTATTCCGGCTAAATGGCAAAAGGGTTTACATCGAACAATAAAAAAGGTTGCCATTACTGACAACCTTTGAGGTCCCGAGCGGATTCGAACCGCTGTAGCAGCTTTTGCAGAGCTGAGCCTAGCCACTCGGCCACAGGACCGTTTTGAACAGCAGCGAAAATAGGATATTTTTGATAATCGAACCTATTCATCACTTCAAACAATAGTATGAGTCGTATTGCAGAATCGGAGTTAATCATTAATCCTCGTGGAGCTATCTATCATCTTGACCTGCGGCCGGATGAAATAGCCGGTACAGTTATAACTGTTGGCGACCCTGACCGGGTAAAAGAAGTAAGTAAGCATTTTGATTCGATAGAAATTAAAAGACAGCACCGTGAATTTATTTCTCACACCGGTTATGTTGGCACAAAAAGGTTGACCGTTTTATCATCCGGCATCGGGCCTGATAATATAGATATTGTGTTGAATGAGCTGGATGCCCTTGTCAATATTGACTTTGAAACAAGAGAAATAAAAAAAGAATTAACATCAATCAATATTATACGAATCGGCACATCCGGTTCTTTGCAGGCAGATATTCCGGTGGACAGCTTTGTAGCATCTACCCACGGACTTGGAGTTGATAATTTATTAAATTTTTATCGCCATGAACAAAACGATCAGGAAAAGGAATTGCTTCAGTCTTTTGTAACACATACACAAATTCATGGGCAAATTGGTAATCCCTACATAAGCAGTGGTGCGGCATCATTAATAAAACATTTTGTAAAAGACTTTCATCAGGGAATAACGGTTACCTGTCCCGGCTTTTATGGCCCGCAGGGAAGAATATTAAGGCTGGGCATAAGCAACCCCAATTTTGTCAACCGCCTTACCGATTTTCGTTTTGGCCAGCACCGCATCACCAATTTTGAAATGGAAACCTCCGCCATTTACGGTTTGGGAAAATTGCTGGGGCATAATTGCCTTGCTGTAAATGCCATTGTTGCCAACCGGGTACAAAAAGAATTTTCAAAAAACAGCCAGGCAACTGTTGAAAAACTAATTCAAAAATTTTTACAAATATTTTCAGACAGTATCTAATGACACTTCATTTTTATAAATACCAGGGAACGGGTAATGACTTTATCATTGCCGATAACCGTAAAAACGAAATATCGCTGACTACGAAGCAAATTCATGAACTATGCGACAGGCGGTTTGGTATTGGTGCCGATGGCCTGATGTTGCTGAATGAAAAAAAGGATTTCGACTTTGAAATGAAATATTATAATGCCGACGGAAAAGAAGGAAGTATGTGCGGCAATGGTGCCCGCTGCATGACAAAATTTGCCTACCACCTCGGCATTCACCGGGATGTGTACCGCTTTCTTGCTTCAGACGGTGTGCATGAAGCAGAAATAGATATGGATGGCATTGTTTCACTGAAAATGAAGGATGTAAAGAATATCAGGAAGTTTCATAATGACTTTATTATTGATACCGGGTCACCTCATTACATAAAACTGGTAACAAACGTAATGGAGTTGGACGTTTTTAAAAAAGGTAGTGAGATACGGCACAGTAAAGAATTTGAAGAAGAAGGAATAAATGTAAACTTCACAGAACAATTAAACGAAGCTGATAAAATTATCGTCCGCACCTATGAAAGAGGTGTGGAAGATGAAACCTATTCCTGTGGCACCGGTGTTACGGCAGCAGCACTTGTTTGTTATCACAATGAAAATGGTTTTAATGATGTGGAGGTTAAAACACTGGGAGGTATGCTATCAGTAGAGTTTGACAGGATTGATGATAATAAATATGAAAACATCTGGCTTTGCGGCCCGGCTGAAAAAGTGTATGAAGGAACCGTTCAAATAAAATAATTTATGCCAGAACAATTATCCAAAGAAGAAATAATAAAAAAACTTAGTGTTGTTTCAAATGAATTTTCTTCATTTTGTTCTTCCATCAATAACGAAATATTTTTCAGACAACCGTCAGAAAAATGGTCTGTTGCTCAAAATGTAACACATCTCACCACTTCTGCAAACATGACAAAACTGGTTTATCTCCTTCCAAAATTCATTGTGAGGCTTTATACCGGCAAACCCAATCGCCCCTCCCGCAATTATGATGAACTGGTAGCAAAATACAAATTGAAATTAGAACAAGGCGGCCGTGCCAGCGGAAGATTTGTTGCCAAACCTGTTTTAGCAAATGAGGGGAAAGAGAAAATTCTTACTGCATTCAAAGCAGCAATGGGAAAACTTGAAAATACTATACAAAAAAAATGGGATGACGAACATCTTGATAAATACCTTGCTCCGCACCCACTGCTGGGCAAAATCACTCTCCGTGAATTAGGCTATTTCACTATTTATCACACCGAACATCATCTTAATATCGTTAAGGAAAGATTGAAAGATTAGAAATTGTCTCAAAAGTATTTTTGAAATGATTTTCACGCAAAGCCGTCAAGACGCAACGGTTGATTTTCTGAAAATTTTCTTTGTGCCTTTGCGAGATATAAATTGCCTTTTGAGACGCCTTCTAGTTTTAACCTGCCTGCCTACCACAATTATTTAATTAGAAAGTCGGGCAAGCTTACCTTTGCCGAAATAAATGATTCAGTACTTCAAAAATATAGAGCAAAAAACAGTAGAAATAGACAAACCTGAAAACGGGGTTTGGGTAAATGTATTGCCGCCATTGAAGCAGGAAGAATTTTCTGAACTATCTACTGCCCTGGATATTCCTATTGACTTTTTAACCGACTCATTAGATATAGACGAAAGAAGCCGTTTTGAAGAGGATGACAATGTAAAGCTGATTGTTATAAAAACTCCAACGGAAAACAATTCTTTTAATGAAAGTGACGCATACTACATCACTATTCCTATTTGTATCATCCTTACACACAACCAGATTGTAACGGTTAACTCGTTTGAAAATACGGCTATCAAAAAATTTCTGAATACATTTCAAAACCGCCATACAGATAAACGTAATATGATGGTGTTGAAAATTTTTGAAAAAATTGTTCAGAATTTTATGGAGCACCTGAAAGAAATTAATCAGCGCCGTAACACATTCGAACAACAGTTATATGACTCCAGCCGGAACGAGCATTTGCTGGAATTGATGCGTATTCAAAAAAGCTTAGTATATCTCGTTACAGCCCTTCGTTCCAATGAAATGCTGATGATGAAAATAGAACGGACTAATTTTCTGGCTCTTACAGAAGATGAAAAGGAATTTTTAAATGATCTGATTGTTGACAACTCTCAGGCCCTTGAGATGGCTAATATTTACACCAACATACTAAGCAGCACCCTTGATGCTTTTGCCAGCATTATTGCCAACAACCAGAACCAGGTGTTGAAAAGACTGGCCGTAATTACTATCGTCCTCACCTTCCCGGTACTGATTGCCAGTTTGTTTGGCATGAATGTGCCCAGCGGATTTGAACATTCTAAATACGCCTTTTATATAGTGGCATTTTTATCGCTTGGCATTGCCCTTGTTATCGGGTGGTATTTCTTCCGAAAGAAAATTTTCTAACTCATCATGTTTAATCTAAGGATTTACGGCATTCTGATAAATGAGCAGCAACAAGTGCTGGTTAGTGATGAATTGATTCGTGGAAGTTATATTACTAAGTTTCCCGGGGGCGGTTTGGAATTTGGTGAAGGCACAAGGGATTGTTTACGCCGGGAGTTTATGGAAGAGATGAACCTGAAAGTTAAGGTTGGCGAACATATTTATACAACTGATTATTTTCAACTATCTGCTTTCAATCCTACTCATCAGATTATTTCTATTTATTATTTTGTCAAAGCATTGGAAGAAATAAAAGCCCCGTTAAGAAACAAGCCTTTTGACTTTGATGAAGAACAGATGAAAGTGTACGAAGCAACTAAAGAAACAGAAACCTTCCGTTTTGTTGACTGTAATGATTTTTCAGCAGAAAGTGTAACGCTGCCAATAGACAAAATTGTTGCTCAACTGATTAAAGAAAAAAACTAATCACTCTCCCATTGCTGCTTTCTTCATTGCTGCGGCCTGATCATGACCCAAATAATTTTCAA
>JAYVKT010000213.1:0-2005 GCA_043768195.1 Chitinophagaceae bacterium
AAAACTGTTGTTTACCATCATTCTCTTTCTACCCCTGTTTATAATTGCTCAAAAAAATTGGAGCCCGGAACAATCCCTTAAAATAAAAATCATTACAGCTGTTGTTCCATCGCCAGATGCAACTAAAGTGCTTTACACCGTTCGGGAAGCGGTAATGACAGATGACCGCAGCGAATATATAAACCAAGTATGGCTGTGCAATGCAGATGGAAGTAACTCCATTCAACTGACGAAGGGAGATAAAAACTCGTCTAATCCCAAATGGAGCCCGGATGGCAAATGGATTGCTTTTACTTCATCGAGAGACAGTAAAACCAATTTGTATATGCTGCCTGTAGGTGGTGGAGAATCAGAAAAGCTAACCGATGTAAAAAGCAGCGTAGGCAATTATGAGTGGAGCCATGATGGAACAATGATTGCATTCACTATGATAGATGCAGCAGATAGTAAAGAAGAAAAGAATAAAAAAGCAAAAGACGATGCTTATTATATGGATGAGGAAATAAAACAGAACCGGCTTTTTGTGTTATGGCTTACCCAAAAAGATACAGCCGATAAATATGTACAGAAAAAAATCACCAAAGAAAATTATAATGTAAATGCTTTTGACTGGAGTCCCGATGGAAAAACGATAGCTTACAGTCATGGAAAATCGCCGGAGGTAAATGATAATGTGTACAGCGATATTTCATTGATAGAAATTGAAAGCGGAATTATAAAACCAATAGCCGCTACCGGTGCAGGAGAAACCAATCCGTATTTTAGCCCCGATGGAAAGATGCTGGCATATTATTGCACTGCTGACCCGGTGGATTGGTCGGGAGCAAGACATGCAAAAATTTATTCTTTAGCGGAGGGTAAAAACTGGAGATTAAAAGCAACCCCGGATGAAAATGGCGGTATCATTGGCTGGACACCTGATGGAAAAAATATTTTGTGGTCAGAAGCCAATAAAACATTGAGCAGTGTTTACCTGCTTAGTGTTGACGGGAAATCAGTAACCGAATGGAATAAAGGTTCAAAAAATTTTATCGGTGCTGTTACAATCAATACAACGGGAACGCATCTTGCATTTACCTTGCAAAACCCATCACAATTGCCGGAAGCATATATTAGTCCGCTTGCTAATTTTTCACCGGCAAAAATTACAAGCATTAATGCTGCACATACAGGAAAGGCATTGCCAAAGACAGAAGTGGTAAAATGGAAAGGTGCTGATGGAAAAGAAATAGAGGGCTTGCTTACTTACCCAATCAATTATCAGGCAGGACAAAAAGTTCCTTTTATTTTAAATGTACACGGCGGACCGGCCGGTGTCTTTACACAAACATGTGTGGCGGCTAATCAGGGTACTTATCCTATCGCTGCATTTGCTGAAGCTGGCTATGCGGTGCTGCGCCCAAATCCAAGAGGTTCCACTGGTTATGGTACTGAATTCAGAATGGCTAACCGGGAAGACTGGGGTGGAAAGGATTATCAGGACTTAATGGCTGGTGTGGATTATGTAATAAAAATGGGAGTAGCTGATGAAAATAAAATGGGAGTAATGGGCTGGAGCTATGGCGGATTTATGAGTAGCTGGATTGTGGGGCATACAAACCGTTTTAAAGTAGCAAGCATTGGTGCACCGGTGGTTGATTTATCGCATCAAAATCTTACGGATGATATTGAAGGCTTTCTTCCTTCTTATTTCAAAAGCAATCCATGGGATGACTGGAGTAAGTATGATGCACATTCGCCATTGCGGTTTGTACAAAATGTAAAAACCCCGGTAATGCTGCAACATGGTGAAGCTGATTTGCGGGTTCCATTTACCAACTCGGTCATGTTTTATAATGCATTGCGCCGCAGAGATGTGCCGGTACGTTTACTGGCCTTGCCAAGACAACCGCATGGACCCACAGAGCCAAGAATGGTTTTAAAAACCATGCAAACAAACCTTGAATGGTTTGATAAATACATTGGCGAGAAGAAAGGATTTTAATGGTACCAGTAATAGTTCAAT
>JAYVKT010000214.1:0-2896 GCA_043768195.1 Chitinophagaceae bacterium
GGTGGTTGTTGCGAAGGTTTGTAACTATCCTTCATCATTTTATTTACACCGCCACCATAGGTAGGTATCCAAAGATTGCCGTCTTTATCTTCTACCGCACGGCTTAAGATATTATTGGATAAGCCTTCGGCTGTGGTAAAATTTAGAAAAGTTTTGCCATCAAACTTGCTCAATCCATTTCTTCTTGTTATCCATAAAACGCCTGTTTTATCTTCAACCATTGACCCAACACTATTCATGGTTAATCCTTGTGATGAGGTAAAATTTGTGAAGGTTCCCGAATGGCCTTGTTTGTATGGCTCATACCTGATAAGACCGTTAAGTGTAGCAAGCCAGATATACCCATTTTTATCTTCCAAAATATTGTTAACACCACTGGGTAGTCCTTCGGCTGCAGTATAGTGAACAAAAGTACCCGACTGTCCATCCTTTGCAGGTGTATATTTTGTTACACCAATACCAACGCCATTGGTAAACCAAAGATTTCCTTTTTTATCTTCCACTATCGTATTTGTACCCCGGCTGATGAAGCCTTCAGTTTCAGTATAATGAAAAAAGGCTGCCGACTTACCATCTTTTGGCGGTTCGTAACGGGTAATGCCGCCACCATTTCCACCAAACCAGAGATGCCCCCTGCTGTCTTGCAAAATAGACCGAACATCAGGAACGGAAATTCCTTCAGCCGTTCCAAAACGATAATAAGACTTACCGTCATATTTTATTAACCCCCTTGTTGTACCAAACCACATATTACCCTCTTTATCCTCATAAGTTGCAAAAGCATAGTTGATGGGATATTGAATAATATTATTCTTTTGCCCGGCTTCATCATATTTATGGATGGTTGTAATTGAATTGAACCACAGTTTATCTTTTCTGTCTCTATAGGCAGCGGTAACAAAATTATCTGCAAGGCCATCTGACTTGGTAAAATGTTGAAAAATGCTTGTGTTGATTCTGTTTAGTCCCGCCCCGGCTGTACCAATCCAAAGCTGCCCCGACCTGTCTTCCAAAATACAATTTTGGGGAATAAAATTAAATGAAAGCCCTTCCCCTTCTGAAATACAAATAAAGTTCTTGCCGTCATATTTACACACACCACTTCCTCTTGTACCAAACCAAATATGACCAAATTTGTCTTCTATAATATTTGTAACATCGTTATTTGAAAGCCCATTGGCTGTGGGAAATTGAATAGGAAAATTAATGAAAGTATTTCCATCAAATTTACTTACTCCACGGCTGGTGCCAAACCAAAGAGCACCTGCTTTGTCTTGCATGATACAGTTTACCGAATCGTTTGCAAGCCCTTGTTTTGTAGTAAAATGGATAAATGACTTGCCCAGCCCGACTTCGTCATTCTGGCGGGCATCAAATTTGTTTACGCCACCCCCAAAAGTAGTGAACCATAAATTACCGGATTTGTCTTCCAGTACAGATGAAACATCATTATTAGATAGCCCCTCATTAGTTGTATAGTTAATGAAATTTCCACCCGCATTGTCTTTAGATGGTTCCAGTTTACTTACTCCGCCATTGGTGGCCATCCAGATATTGCCAGCTTTATCCTCAATAATTTTCCAGACAAAGGTTCCTGCAAGCCCTTCGGTTTTGCTATAGGTGGTAAAGGTTTTGCCATCAAAGTGGCTTACCCCGCTGCGTATATGACCAAACCAGAAATTGCCTTTACTATCTTGAAAAATAGAACGAACATCATTATTCAACAGCCCATTTTGAGTTGTATAAAGAACAAATGATTTGCCATCATATCGGCTCACTCCTCCGCCAGCAGTGCCTATCCACAGATAACCATCTTTATCTTGCAACATGGAAGAAACCCATTGACTTTGCAGGCCCTGGTCTATATTCAATTGCTGTATATCGTACCTGGCATTTTCATTAATACGCAGTGGCAGGGCTGGGTTTATTTTGGGAGAAAATAACTTTGTGGATTTTCCTTTTGCTGCAATGGGATTTCCCGTTGGCGTAGTGCCACCCAATAGGTTTTGTATGATGTAGCCTTGTGGGCTGTTAGTTGCATTGTGCTTTATGAGTTGGCTTTCATCCACGGGTGTTTTTTGCAAATTATCCGGTACGGGATAAATATTATCCATCGGTGTAACGGTACTGCTGGTGGGAGTTATTTGCAGCAATTTTGGCTTGGCAATGCTATCCATATTTATTCTTTTGCCAATGGCAGGTATGGGTATGCCGGTGGGAATGATTTTACCATCTACTGTTGTTATTGGTTCCACCGCCCGGCCTGTTACCACATTTACTTTGTAACCACCTTTGGGGTTGGCTTCCCAACTTTTGGGTGGGGTGTAGAGAGATGTTGGGGTAGTGCCATCATCTTTGGGTGTGCTGTTGCAGGCTGCTAATAGTAGCAGGGGCAGGAGTTTTGCAAATGATTTCAGATTCATAATTTTAATTCGTTTATTTTTTATCAATCAGTTTCTTTAATGCTGCTTTTGATGGCAGGTATAATTTATATTGGCTGGCAAAAATTTGTTTTTGATTTTTGGGCAATGTAATTTCTACCACAGCATCATTTTTGCTTTTGCAAATGATGATACCAATTGTGGGGTTTTCAGTTTTAGCTTTTACATTTCTGTCGTAATGATTAACATACATCTGCATTTGGCCTAAATCACCATGTTCAAGCTCACCAATTTTTAAATCAATAATTACAAAGCATTTAAGCAGGCGGTTATAAAAAACCAAATCAACAAAAAAATGTTTGTCATCAAACGTAAACCTTACTTGTCTGCCGCCAAAGAAAAAACCTTTGCCCAGTTCCAGCATAAATTTTTCTATCTGGTTAATGATGGCTGTTTCCAAATCGCTTTCGGAATAAAAGGGTTTTTCTTCCAGCCCTAAAAACTCAAGGATGTAT
>JAYVKT010000215.1:0-4787 GCA_043768195.1 Chitinophagaceae bacterium
GTAGAAGCATCGTCGCTAACGATAATTTCAAAAGGAAAATCAACCTTTTGTTCCAGGATGCTTGTCAAACATGTTTCTATGTAATTTTCCTGGTTATAGGTTACTACACAAACGGATACCTTTGGTGATGTCATTGATTATAATATACTGTTACCGGCACTATTGGTATTAAAGCTCTAAAGAATAAGCTGCATATTTGATTTTTCTGTTCAACGCAAAAACAGCTGCAATCACTACGACAGTTATAATAAAAATATTCAGCACTATGTTGGTATTTGCCAGGTAGTACTTTTTTATAAAATAAAGCCCGGTTGTCAATAGGGCCAATGGCAAAAAATAAAGTGCGGTACTTTTAACCCATGCCCCCATTTGAATAAAGGGAAGTACTTTTCTGCTGAAGAAAAAATAGAATACAGGCATTAGTATGGCGTAAACAAAAATGATAAAATAAAAAAAGCCTTTAAGCCCAAAATACTTTACGGTAACGAAGGTTAGCAGAATAATAGTGGAATTCAATGTTATTGAGAGAATCAGCCCCTGTCTTATTTTTTGTTGCGCTGTCATGATACTGGTTATCATAATATCCAATGCCCTGAAAGGGAGTGTGATTGCAAAACAGGACATAAATGCCGCAATAAGCATCAGCGACTGAAGCTCTGACTTATCTTTAAAAATAAACAGCACCCGTAGAATTTCGGGTGATAGTAAAAAAATAAGGATGCCAATGGGAAGCATTCCCCAAAAAAGCAGACGCATTGATTTTTGAAAAATTTTATCAATCGCCAATTTATCACCTGCCGCAGATAGTTCATTAATTTTAATACCCAATACTGCCATCACCTGGCTCAATATCATAATTTCCGGTATTAATGCAATTTGTAAGCCGTAATTATAAGCGGTAATAACGCCAGCCCCCAGCCCGGAGAGCATAAAAATAGTTATGTAAGAACGGAATGAAACAGGTATCAGCATAATTTCCATTAGCAAAATATTCCGCCAGTTGGTTTTGCCTGGTGTTGTAATATGAAAAAAATTCCAATTCAGGTGCCGTACAAAAAGGAAAATTATCCAGCTGATATTAATAATTGAACCTGATACAAATGCGATAACAGCGGCAGTGACACCGAAGTAAGCTTTCAGTACAAATAGCAGTATAATACTCAAAATACTATTTATCAATGCTACCACCATAGGAGTAGTAAAATACTTGTGAGAAGAAAGTACTAAAACCAGCAGGTTTATTAGAAGATTGAGGGGAAATAACAGGCAGGAGATAAGGAGCAATAACCTGTATGTAACTAATTGCTCCCCGGAAAATTTAGAGAACAAGGAGTAAAAGAAAACCGGACTGAGCAGAATCAATAATGCCAGCACTAGTCCGATGGCAGCAAAAAGCCAGAAGAAAAAATTGATATACGATTGCTCTGCTTTAGCCCCGCCATTCTGCCTTATCCGCATGGATTCGGGAATAACTACATAGCTCACAATGCCAACTAAAAAAGAGGATACGAAACCAAGTGTGGAGATAACCAAAAAGTATGAATCTGTACCTAAATTGGTGCCAAAGAGATAAACCAGTAACAGGGAGTTGATAAACCCGATACTCTTGGAGCCTATATTCAAAAGTGTGGAAGCGATTATACCTTTTTTATACGATTCCTGTTTTTTGAATAACATTCAGTTATTAATATTAATGATGGCGTTATGCCTGTAGGTAGTTTTTTTTAATTTTTGCCGGCACACCGGCAACAAGAGTATTGTCCGGCACATTTTCAGTAACTACTGCACCGGCTGCAACAAAAGCATTAGCACCTACAGTTATTTTTGGAAGAATGACAGCACCAGTACCAATTGTTGTACCGTTGCCTATTGTGACATTTCCTGCAAGTATGGCTCCGGGACATATTTCGCAAAACTCCCCTACTACACATTCATGATGAACAATTGACCGGCAATTAAGCAATGTGCCTTTTCCAATAGAGGCTTCAGGATGAATGATGACGCCGTGCATAATATTAAGTCCCTCACCTAATGTAACGTTGAGCTTACTTATAATGGCAGTAGCTGAAATAACAGACTCCAATTTACCACCATAACCGGCACAGAGAGATGCTAAAAATTTTCTTGCAGCAGGATTACCTGTTCCAAGCACAAAAGATTTATTGGTAATAAAGTGAGGCCCCAATTCTTCATTCTTACGAATAATACGGTTGGTACTAACTGATTTCAGGTTAAAGCTATCAGAGATGTTGTCAAAAAAATAAATTGATTCGGCAGGATTATTCTGCAGAAGAATATCCAACACTTCAAGAGCATGTCCTTTTGCACCGGTAATAAGCATGGTTAAGCCGTTATTACAATTTTACAAATTCTTTCAATATCCTCTTTTGGCAAGCCATAAAAAAGTGGCAGGCATAATACCCGTGGCGAAATATCATCACTTACCGGTGTATTATTTTTCTTCTTTATAAATGGCAGGTTAGATAAGCCGGGATAAAAATAACGGCGGGGTAAAATATCATTGCCCTTTAATGCTGCCATCACCCTGTTACATTGTTCCTCCGACTCAAACACAACAGGATAATATGAATAGTTGAACGTAGTAGTTTGTTTATCTATTGCTACCCGCTGGTGTGTAAAGCCGGATAATTGTTCTGTGTAAAACAAAGAAAGTTCTTTCCGGCTGCGCAAAATTTCATCCACATATCTTAGGTTAACCACCCCCATGGCTGCATGAAATTCTGAATTTTTTGCATTTACCCCTACCGTGTAATAGTCATCGCCAATATGCCCAAATTGCCTGAATAACATGAGCTGCCTGGCCGTTTCATCATTGTTGGTAATTATACAACCGCCTTCTACGGTATGGAATACTTTGGTGGCATGAAAGCTACAGGTGCTTATATCACCATAGCTTAATAATGATTTGCCTTTATACAATGTGCCAAAGGCATGAGCAGCATCATAAATAACTTTTAACTGGTGCTTTTGTGCTATTTTTTCGATAGCGTCAACATTACACGGCAAGCCATACACATGGGTCGCCAGTATTGCTTCTGTATCTTCTGTTATAGCTTCTTCTATTTTATCTGCGTTGATACAAAAAGTATTGGAATCTATATCAACAAAAACCGGTGTGCAGCCTTCCCACAAAAGGGCATTGGTAGTAGCCACATAAGAGAAAGGAGTGGTTATTACTTCTTTGGTAATGTTATAAGCTTTCAATGCCATTTGCAACACGATAGTACCATTGGTAGTAAACAATAAATGTTTTACACCGAGGTATTTCTTTAGCTTAGCCTCCAGCTCCTGAACCAGCTCACCATTATTTGTAATCCAGGCTTTATCCCACGACTGTTTTAAAACAGTCGTGTATTCATCAAAAGGAGGCAGGAAAGTTTTTGTTACATTAATCATTCAAAAAAAAATTACTTCACCTTTTTCAAATATTCTCCATAACCGCTTTTGCTTAACTCACCGGCGAGCTGCATCAGCCTTTCTTTGGTGATAAAGCCCATGCGCCAGGCTATTTCTTCGGGACAGCCAATTTTTAATCCTTGTCTTTTTTCCACCACCCTTACATATTCGCTGGCATCACTAAGGCTTTCGAAAGTGCCGGTATCAAGCCAGGCAAAACCACGGCCGAGTACCGCTACTTTTAATTTTTTTGCTTTCAGGTAGGTTTCGTTTACCGTAGTAATTTCATATTCGCCTCTTGCACTTGGTTGAATACTTTTTGCAATGCGTACCACATCATTATCATAAAAATATAATCCGGGTACTGCATAATTACTTTTAGGATTAGCAGGTTTTTCTTCAATGCTGATGGCATTATAAGCCGCATCAAATTCTACTACACCATACCTTTCCGGGTCGCTTACGGCGTAGGCAAAAATTACCGCCCCTTCCACATTAGCAGCAGCTTGTAACAAAGGGCTAAAGCCAGTGCCATAAAAAATATTATCGCCCAGCACCAACGCCACTTTATCATTGCCAATAAACGATTCGCCGATTACAAATGCCTGTGCCAAACCGTTGGGCACCTGTTGCACTGCATATTCAAAATTGCACCCCCATTGACTTCCATCGCCCAATAACCGTTTGAATTGCGGATTATCTTCCGGCGTTGTTATAATTAGTATCTCCCTGATACCTGCCAGCATTAATGTTGACAGCGGATAATAAATCATTGGCTTATCGTACACCGGCATTAATTGTTTGGAGATGGCTTTCGTTATCGGATAAAGCCGTGTGCCGCTGCCACCTGCTAATATTATTCCTTTCATGAATATTTTATTTTGAGTTTCGCAACCCGTTGATAAGTTCTATTACATTCCTTATTTCCGAAAGGTCGGCTCTGTTTCCTTTCAATATATCTTCATAAGCTTTTGTATGAAGATCATCAAAGCCGGTACTAAAATCAACCGCCTTTCCATCAATAACCAACGAACGAAAAGTACGGCCACCTTCTTTTCTTATTCTGTCGGGCAACGACTTCTCCTCTATACTTAATTGCCATTTTACAGAGGCTTTTTCCAACTCAAGACTGCCAGTTGCCGTTTTTGCATCAAGCTGATCCACCCGGAAACTTTTGAGTGGCCCGAATATCCAGCAAAGCACATCAAAAAAATGAATGCCGATATTACTGATAAGTCCCCCACTTTTTTCCTCGCTGCCTTTCCAGCTATACTGGTACCAGTTTCCCCTTGCAGTAATATATTGTAAATCTATTTCATGCTTAGCGGCAGCAGCAGCAGCAACTTGTTTTTTCAATTCAATAATAGCCG
>JAYVKT010000216.1:0-2273 GCA_043768195.1 Chitinophagaceae bacterium
GTACATAGCCGGTTTTCCCAAAGAAACCCAGGCGGTGCTTCAGCAAATGAGGGCTATTATAAGTAAGGCTGCACTTAAGGCAACTGAAACTATCAGTTATGGCATTCCCACTTTTGTACTGGGAAAAAACCTGGTTCACTTTGGAGGGTTCAAAAATCATATCGGTTTTTATGCCACCCCAACCGGGCATGCAGCATTTAAAAAAGAGTTATCAGTTTATAAAGAAGGGAAAGGATCAGTTCAGTTCCCATTAGATAAACCACTTCCGGTTGGGCTGATAACAAAAATTGTAAAATTTCGGGTGAAAGAAAATCTTGAAAAAGCGAAAGCTAAAAAGAAATAAAATTTATTACCGCCCTTAAAAATAAACTATATGGAAAAGATCAATTTCTCCACCAACATTAGTGCCCCCAAAGAAAAAGTATGGGAGATTCTCTGGGATCTTGATGCTTACAAAGCATGGACCAATGCTTTCCATGAAGGCTCTTATGCCGAAACAGACAATTGGAAAGAAGGGACTAAAGTTTTATTTCTGGGCCCGGGTCGCAGCGGCATGGTAAGTATGGTGGCTGCTAACAAACCCAATGAATACATGTCGTTTAAACACCTGGGTGAAGTAAAAGAAGGTGTGGAAGATACCACCAGCGACAAAGTGAAAGCCTGGGCAGGCTCAACAGAAAACTATACACTGAAAGGTGAAAACGGTACAACAACATTATCTGTTGACATGGACATCACCCCTGAATTCAAAGAGATGTTTGAAAAAATCTGGCCCATTGCATTAGAAAAAATAAAAGCATTAGCCGAAGGCACAGCCAAAACAATGATAACGATAGAAGCAGAAGTAAATGCACCGGTAGAAAAAGTTTGGAAGAGCTGGACAACACCGGATCATATCATGCAATGGAACCATGCAGCAGACGACTGGCATTGCCCCGCAGCCGAATACGATGCAAGAACGGGTGGAAAATTCTCCGCTACCATGGTTGCCAAAGATGGCAGTTTTAGTTTCGATTTTTGTGGAATACATACAGCCGTGAAAAAAAACTCATTCATTGAATCTGAAATGGAAGACGGAAGAAAGATGAAAGTAATATTTGAAAGCAAAGGAGATAAAACTTTAGTAACAGAAAGTTTTGAAGCAGAGGGTGAAAATTCATTGGAACTGCAAAGAGGTGGATGGCAGGCGATACTAAACAATTTTAAAAAGCATACAGAATCTCATTAAGCCTTCCCCCAAATAATAGTTTATGGCCAACAATATTCATCCCTGCATATGGTACAATGGCAATGCAAAAGCTGCTGCTGAGTTTTACTGTACGCTATTCCCCGAATCAAAAATTACAGCAGATACACCTATGGTGATAAACTTTGAACTCTGCGGCCAAAAATTTATGGGGCTTAACGGAGGCCCGGTGTTCAAACCAAATCCTTCTATTTCATTTTTTGTTGTCAGCGAATCGGATGAAGAGATTAATGATTTATGGAAACAACTTTCTGAAGGTGGCTTCGCTATGATGCCGCTTGATAAATACGAATGGAGTGAAAAATATGGCTTTCTGCAGGATCGCTTTGGGCTTTCCTGGCAAGTTATGAAAGGCAAATACAGTGATGTAAATCAAAAAATAACACCTTCCTTTCTTTTTACCAATAAGCAATACGGACATGCAGAAGCTGCTGTAAAATTTTACACAGAAATGTTTCCGTCATCATCCATCAATGGCATATTGTTATACGGCGAAGGCGAAGAACAGGCTGCCAGAAAAGTAAAACACTCACAGTTTATTCTGGATAACAAAGTGTTTATGGCAATGGACGGACCGGGAAGCCATGAATTTACCTTTAATGAGGCGATTTCCTTTGTAGTAGAATGTAATAGGCAGGAAGAAATAGATAATTACTGGGAAAAACTAACAGCTGATGGCGGTCAGGAAAGTATGTGTGCCTGGTTAAAAGATAAGTTTGGAATAAGCTGGCAAATCGTTCCCATCAAACTGGGTGAATTAATTGGAAGCCCGGATAAAGAAAAAGCAGGCCGTGCCATGCAAGCTATGCTAAAGATGAAAAAAATTGTTATTGCTGATTTGCAGAAAGCATACGACGGCGGATAAGGATTCTATAAAAAATAAATTCATTAGCCAATAGCAAGTATCTTTCGGTTGCTGATAAATTTAGTTATGAGCAACCGATTTTCTTATGAAACAAGAAATTGCCCACATTGCATTAGTTGTTGCCGGTTACGATGAAGCAATTAAATTCTACACAGAGCAACT
>JAYVKT010000217.1:0-6513 GCA_043768195.1 Chitinophagaceae bacterium
ATTGAACCCTTTTGTGATTTGGTTTAATTTTTTATTCCTTTCATAGAATCAGCGGCAAGTTGCATCTTCCTGAAAACAGCACAGCCTATCTTTAGGATAGTTAATGTTCTTGCAATCCCACCATAAAAAAGAGACCAGGTACTGGGTAAAGGTTTTTGCATTGTATGCACTGATAGAGGCCTGCATACAAGTATTGTTTTTACTTATCCTTAATAATTTTGGCATCCGCCGCATCAGCATCCCGGAGTATCACCTCGTCATGTTGTTCTTTCAATGCCTGCTGATAGTGCCTATCTGGTGGGTGGCCTGGATAGTACGGAAAAAGAAAATCTTTATTCAGGTAATTGCTAATCTGGCTTTTTATGTGGTGTATTCAATTATCTGGTTTGGCCCGGTACAGGATGCGATTGCATTTTTATATAATCATCTGCAAGAAATAACGAGGCCTGCATCCGACAGGCAGACGCCTTATCTTGACCGGGGGTATGAGTATTCTTTTCTGAATTACCAGTTACTCAAACATGCTTTTCGTTTATCATGGTTTTACCTGGCTAACTACTTTTATAATTACCGCATTGAAGAGAAAAAGAAAATTGAACTGGTAGTTTTAAATAAAGAGTTGCAGTTGAAACTGCTGAAGTGGCACCTGAACCCTTCTTTTTATTTTAAAACAATTAAACACCTGCAGCAATCAGCCGCAGAACAGCCTTCCAATGCCACCGGCTCCATACTGCAACTGGCTAAGGTAATGGAGTATGTTATTTATGAAGCCCGGGAGCCGCAGATAGAAATGAAAAAGGAAATTCAATTTCTATATAATTATATACAACTGATAAATCAGCAACCGGACAATAATGCAAGCATTCGTTTGCAATACGATGGGCAGCATGAGCAATTAAAGATTGCACCCTTGCTACTGGCTGGTTTTGTTGACAATATTTTGAACAGCTCACCCGCTGCAGTCAATAGCCATTATGATATGAACATAAGTTTTACCGGCAATGAAATATTGTTTTCTGTAGAAGGTGCTGCTGTAAAACCATCAGAACCGCCGTTACTTGAGGAATTGTATAAAGGCAGATATTCTTCAGTATGGTCATCATCAGAAAAAAAATTTAATCTCCGCATACAATTAGATGCAGCATAAAAAAAACGATAAGACAGCTATTAGCTATCCGGGTAATGACGAAAAAAGATTCTGGCTCAATGCATTTGTTATTTATGCAATAGCGGAGGCCATGTTTATTGCAATATCTTATTTTATTACCTATTATAAATGCAGGGTTTGTGTACTGCCTGTTCCTTATTATATCAGTATTTTTTTAATCAACCTGGTACTTGCCCTTTTGCTGTGGTATGTGCTGAGCTCTTTTCACCAGAAAGCCGTCTGGAAAATAATAGCTGGTAATATTGTCTTTTTCCTCGTCTATTATTTTTGCATCACCGGTGCCCTTTACTATCTGGTAAACACCCGGCAGGAATGGATAGTTTTTCCGGTTAAGCCCCATTCATTTACTTCGATAGTATATAATTCATGGACGGATATCGGAAAGTACGTAGTAAAGCTAACTGCATTCTATATGCTGAAATTCTATGCCGGATACCGGCAGGCAGCACAGCAGCGTTTACAACTGGCAGTTATCAATAAAGACATGCAGCTTAACCTGCTGAAGCAGCAACTAAGCCCTCACTTTTATTTTAATACACTTAATAATTTGTACGGCCTTTCCCGCAGCAACAGCCCGCAATTATCTTCGGCACTATACCAGTTATCAAACATAATGCAGTATGTAATTGTTGATTGCAACCAACCCAAAGTATTGCTGCAGCAGGAGATTAATTTTTTAGAAAGTTATATTGAACTGGAAAAACTCCGGTATGAAAAAGATACTGTAATAGAAATGAATGTATCGGGCAATACGGGAAACCAGGCCATTATTCCGCTGCTGCTTATTCAGTTTGTGGAAAATGCCTTCAAACATGGTATGAAAGAAAAATCAGACAGGAGCTGGATGAAAGTAAATCTGGATGTGAATGAAAACGAATTGCTGTTCAGTGTGGAGAACAGCTTTTACGGCCACCTCCCTTCACAGGGCATCGGTATCAGCAGTGTAAAACATATTCTCAACCTGCAGTATGAAGACCGCCATGCTATACAAATGAAGCATGAAGGAAATATCTTTTCAGTAACTTTAAAACTGAACCTTGTATGAAACCTATACGATGTGCCATAACAGATGATGAGCCTATTGCCCGCCAGATACTGGAAGATTTTATCAGCCAGGACGACCGCCTGCAATTAGCAGGCAACTATAAAAACGCAAAGGAGGCTTTAAAGGGAATAACAGAACATCCGGTGGAATTACTTTTTTTGGATATTAACATGCCAGGCCTTACCGGTTTTCAATTTTTAAAAGCAATGACCAACCCGCCCACGGTAGTTTTTACCACGGCTTACCGGGAACATGCCATGGAAGGTTTTGAAGCCAACGCCATTGATTACCTGCTGAAACCAATTGCTATTGAACGATTTTTACTGGCAGTAAACAAGGCCTGGAAATTTTTGCGGCCTGCTGTAAGTGAAACAGTAAATGAAGTTGTTGTAAAAGAAAATGAAGACTTCTTTTTTGTAAAAGCAGATGGTGGTCTTGTTAAAATCTTCTTCGAAGAAATTTTATACATCGAAGCATTGAAGGAGTATGTAAAAATTGTAACAAAGGAAAAATCCGTTATTACCTACCACACCATTTCCGGTCTGGAAGAAAAACTGCCTGCCGGAAAATTTTACCGCATCCACCGTTCTTACATTGTAAATATTAAAGCCATCACCAGCATTGAAGGTTTCACTGTAAAAATTGATAAGGCTGAACTACCCATCAGCCGGAATGAACGGGATGCATTTGTTGAATTAGTTGCCAGCGGCAAAATTATTTCCAAGTAAAAAAAGGATTTCGTTGAAAATACTTTGCTGTTCGTAGAAAACAGCACAGTTCCTGCCCACCTGTTGAATTGTTTTTCCCTCCTGTTGAAAACAGAGAATTATCCGTCACCGGCTATTTAGTTTCACCCTGGATTCTGATAGCGGTGGCAATTCTTAACTATTAAACCGGCAGAAATGAAAAAAGTTATCTTAGTGCCAGTACTTGTGCTGGCGATTTTATCAGTCTCTTTCAGAATTGCTGCGCCAAAACCAGATGGTGCAGAACAACCCTATCAGCTTAGTTTTCAGATATCAAACGTTCAACCCTCAGATGCGCAGGGAAATGTGGTGTACCTTACCTGTGCCCCTAAAACTTCCAAAGGCTCCATTGCGGCATTAGTATCCGTTTCCGCAGATATTAAGAACTTGGGTACACAGGAAATTCGATTAGACAAAGTGGTAATGGAATACTCTGGCAACGGAAAAAATTTTAGCCGTACCGTGCAGCCAGATGCAGATGGCAAGGATACTATTAAGGCAGGAAAGACTTACACTTTTCAAAACAGCCGCAAGTATCATGAATTGGGTGATGTGCCTGAAATATTTTTTCCCTTCCCTACACAGCTTGTTATGAAGTTTTATTTTGATAACAGGGAAGAGCCTGTAGTTGTAACTAAAAACTTAAAAGGCTATGTAAACAACACTCCTGGTAATGGTTATGCTTTCCCTGCCAAGGATGATGACCTGTTGATGAATGAATACTGGTATGCCGATGCAGGCCATGGTGGCGGCAGCCAGGTGTTTGCGTATGATATGGTGGTAGTGGGCTGGGATGAAGAAAAGAAAATCTGGAGCGACAAGCGGCAGGGAAAAACAGAAGATAAGAATGCCAGCTTCCGCTGTTACGGAAAAAAGATTTACTCCATTGCCGATGGCGAAGTGCTTAGTTATATGAATACCTGGGGCGAATCACCTTCCACCTCCGACACGGGTACAAAAGGCGGAAACAATTTTAAAATATGGAATGGCAAAGAAACCATTTGCTATTATCACATGCAGCCGGGCTCGTTAAACAAAAACCTTACTAAGATTGGAGCCAAGGTGAAGAAGGGTGATTTTTTGGGACTCGTTGGCAACAGCGGTAATTCGACCGGGCCGCATTTACATATACATGCCATTGCAGATGCTGATAAAGATGGTGCTGGCCCTTTCATCCCACTACAGTTTAACGAGGGATATGCTATAGATATAAAAGCCATCACCGAACCCAACCCCAATGCCGATTGGGTAAAATTGAACAGGACTGGGTTGCCTTACATTGAAGAAGATGTCGAAGATAAAAAAAGCCGGGCTTTAGTATGGCCGGATAATAAAAAACCTTGCTGGTACCCGTATAACCTACGGGAAATAGCAAGGCATGGCATTCCTGAAAATAAATACCAGGAAGAGTTTACCAAAATATGGGGCTGCGGGTATTACCCGGTGTGGGTGGATGCGTATGATGTAAATGGCAAAACTTTCTTCAATACTATTTTTCGTTACAATAAAGATAATTATGATGTGGCGGTGCGGCATGATATGAACAAAGCCAAATACCAGCAGGAATATGATGAATGGGTAAAGCAGAAAGGGTATCGTTTACAACAATTGGATAATTATAACGATCAGGGGCAATTAAAATTCGCCGCCATCTTTATTAAGAAAGCCGGTCAGCCGCAGGCACAACCCGCCTATCATGGACTGTCGCCGGAAGAACATCAAACCTTATTCGATAAATATACAGGCGAAGGATATGTGCCGGTAAATGTTTCCGTAACATCTGTTAGCGGAAAAAAATACTATGCCGCTTTTTATGAAAAAAGAAATGTGGGCGGTGCTATTCTAAAAAGCTCACTCAGCCAACAGGAGTACCAGGATATGTTTGATGATAACAGCAAGAAAGGGTGGGAGCAGGTGTACATCAATGCTTACAAACATGCCGGGCAAACCAACTTCTCAGTTATCTGGTATAAAAATTCGGGCTACCGTTCTTCCACCGCCACCCGCAAATCGGGCGGTGATGGTTATCAGGAAAAATGGGAAGACAACCTCTCTGATGGTTTTCTTACCCGCTGTGTAACTGGCTATGATGAAGGTGGCAAGCATTGGTTTGCGGCGCATTGGGCAAAATGATTTTATTCTAAACCTTAAAACATATAAACATGAAAAGACTATTCCTTATCCTGCTGGCAACAGCCATGCTTTGCACAACAGGTAACATTTATGCTCAACCATCAGCTTCTAAAGTAGTGGCTGCTGCCGACATTACACCGGCTAATGTGCTCAAGTGGACTAAAGAAGTGCTTCCAAAAATGGAACTTTTAGTTCCAAAGCTGGAAAAAATAAAAGCAACTACTACGGGTAAATCAAAAATGGATGGTATAAAATACCTGGTAGCAGTAACACAGATGAAAGCCATTAATGCAAAAGGAACAAAGCTAACGGCAGCAGAAGCAAAAAGATATTATGATCTTATTGCCGCAACTGTCAACAGTTTTTATATAGAATGCCAGTCAGGCCCAAATGATAATGGTTTTTGCTGTGTGGATTGCCATAATCATGGAATACTGGGTGTGTGGTGCTTTGCTAATTGTTTTGTGGCTAAGTTTCCGGGAATTGATTAACGGTTTATAAACTCTTCACTACCTCTTTAGATGGTGCATATAGTGCTAAAAATAAATCTATGAAAAGCCTTATCCTTTTTTTTCTTTTCCTATTTTTTGTTTGTGTAAAATCAAATGCAGTAATACGATATGTAACTCCATCTGGTGCCGGCTTGCTGAACGGAGCAACCTGGGCAAATGCGTTCCCCGGCACTTCACTACAAACTACTATCAATGCTTCAGCCCCCGGTGATGAAGTGTGGGTGGCAGCAGGTACTTATTTTACTACCAACATCGCTAACAGAAATATTTATTTCAACATGCTGAATGGGGTGGCTATTTATGGCAGTTTTGCTGGTACAGAAATCACTTTATCTCAAAGAGTATTTACCTGTGGCTTCACTTCAATTTTAAGTGCGGAAATTGGGGTGCCGGGCATAGCAGATAATAGTTACCATGTAATTAATAACAGCAGTTTAAATAATACTGCCATATTAGATGGGTTTACCATTACAGGTGCCAATGCCAATTTTGATTTGTTAGGAAATGATAACCGCAGCCTCGGCGGTGGCATGTTAAACAATGCAGCAGGTGGTGGTATATGCAGCCCAACGATAAGAAACTGTTTGTTTACTAACAATGCAGCATTATTTGGTGGTGGAATTTTTAACCACGGACAAAACGGCGGCAACGCCAATCCTGTTTTAACTAATTGCATATTTGCATTTAATACAGCTAACCAGGGTGGCGGCGGCATTGACAATTTTGGATATAGCGGTAATGCAAGCCCGTTAATTACCAATTCTATTTTCTATAATAATACCGCAGTAAGCAGGGCAGGAGCCATGTACTGCTGGGGTGGTGGCAATGGTAACGCAAGCCCTATAATTTTAAATTCTGTATTTGTAAATAATTCATCGGTGGATGGCGGTGGTTTGGTATGCGACCGCA
>JAYVKT010000218.1:0-5397 GCA_043768195.1 Chitinophagaceae bacterium
TTATACCCTTTTAGTTTTGCCGAGTTGGCTAATACCACCAACAATATTACTGAAGTACAACAACTGCCACTGCGCTTGTTATTTGGTAGCTATCCGGAGGTAGTAAACCACCCCGGCGATGAAAAGGAGCGGCTGCAACTTATTATGGACAGCTACCTGTATAAAGATGTGCTGATGTGGCAGGGCTTAAAAAGGCCGGAAAAAATAATCCATCTTTTAAAAGCATTGGCATTGCAGGTGGGCAACGAAGTAAACTATACTGAGCTGGGCAATATGCTGCAGCTTGACAGATTAACCGTAGAAAAATATATAACCGTACTGGAACAAAGCTTTGTAATATTTCGGCTACCTGCCTATAGTACCAACCATCGGAAGGAACTTTCTAAAGCAAAGAAAATTTACTTTTTTGATACGGGCATTCGTAATGCATTGATAGGCGATTACCGGCCTATGGAAATACGGCAGGATGCCGGTGCCATTTGGGAAAACTATGTAATAGCCGAACTATGGAAGGCCAACCAATACAATCTTACGTACGGAAAATTTTATTTCTGGCGCACCGTAAACCAGCAGGAGCTTGACCTTATTATTGAAAAGGATGGCACCCTGCATTGCTTTGAAATAAAGTGGAACCCCGCTGCCAAAGCCAGGCTTAGCAAAACCTTTAGTGGCCAATATCCCAACCATACTTTTACTATTCTGAACCGGAACAACTATTGGGAATGGGTGATGGAGGATGGTAAGGGAAGTATGCTGTAGAATTGGTTTATCAATTTTTTTCAAAGAGCTTTTATAAGGGTTGCCAACCTTCGAAGGTTGGCAACCATGTGTTTCTTTTTATAATGATGGCAGGTATTTTTTTATGAATGTGGCAATGCCAACAATCCGTACACCCTCTTTGGTTTTATTATTCTTACCTGCCAAATACCAAATCTACCCGGTTATTTAGATCATCATAGGTCAATTGAAAAGTTACCTGACCGATTGGGTTGTCCAATGCCTTTGCTATCAGATCCATTAAAACAACATATTCCCGGCGGTGTTTGGGCCATTGCAAAATAGGCTGATTGTACACAGGTGCCGGTAATGGTTCGCTATCTTCAATAAAAATAATGTTTGCTGACCTGATGCTGTATCCGGGCAGTCCCGGCCCTGCCAGTATAAGCACCAACCTTTCTTCAAATATACCCGGGGTGGTGGCCGGCAACGTTATCATGCTGAGTTGATAGTTCTCTACTTTTAATACCTCTGGCATAGCAAATTTTTTATATTATTTAAATATTTTTTTTGCGATTTCCCGGAACCGGGCAGCGACGTCTCTGTCACCAAACGAAAGAATATTATTATCAAATGATTGCTGATGGGGAGGTATTGCCGGAGTTGTATTATCCTTTTGTTTAAAGGAAATGAGATTTTTACCATTTTTTGTTTTAAAGCCCACATTCCATAAAACAGCCTGGCCAAATTCCATGACAGAATCGAGAATAGTAACAGGAGAAATATCACGGCTGTCAAACGCAATGGTGTTGGTGCTATTTCTTGTAACTGTACCACCATTATCAATTCGGATAATGTCAAGACTGATGCGTAAAAAATAATTATCCAATGTTGCTTCATTACAAACAGCATATTCTTTCCCTGTCTGGTAGCGATACTGATAGCTGCTAAAGTTTTTAAGAAAGGCTGCGGTTTCCCGCAGTGCTGCAGTTTGCGCCATTGCACAATAATTACCAACTAAAAAAATTGTCAGAAGAAGAGGCTTTTTCATACAAACAACATTAAATGGTGAATACACTAAAGTAAGAAAGAGAAAAGAAAAAACAAATAACCTTTTCGGGGGATGGCAACGAAAACATATAACCGGGTATAATCTTACCTGAACCTTGTTTCCCCGTATAAATCTTTCCAGTCCGGGTTCATGCTGTTGATGAGGATTTCTTTCTTTTTTCTGCTGCCGCCTTTAATCCTTTTTTCTTCGGCGATGGCTTCTATGATGGTGTCAAACCATTTATAATAAACCAGCTGTACACAATTGTATTTTGCGGAAAAACTATTAGGGTATGCTTTTTCTTTGTGCTGTGCTACCCGGGCGGGAAGATTGGATGTGACCCCGGTGTAGGGGGTGGTGTGGTTGAGGCTGCACATTATGTACACATGTCCTCCTAATTCTTTCATGAAAGTTTTCTGCAATTTAGTTTGCTTCGGGTTGCCGGGGAAATTGTTTGTAGCTGGAGTTGCGTTGTCAACCCTCGCAAGGACGATAACTCTGGGAGGGGACGAAGACTCTCTGTGGCTACGTCCTTGCGAGGCCGTATGTTTCGTTTCAATTGCAAAGACGGCTGAAAGGCCGAAGCAATCTGTAGTTGGTGTAGTTTGCTTCGGTTTGTTTGAAAGTGGTTTTAAGTAGCGGGTTAGGTTGTCAACCCTCGCAAGGACGATAACTCTGGGAGGGGACGAGACTCTGAGAGGGGGGCGAAGACTCTCCGTGGCTACGTCCTTGCGAGGCCTTTGCAGAATTGCTGAACGGGAAAAGAATGTTTACAAGGCCGAAGCAATCTAAGGCATACTATTCACCACCTTCATTGTTTCCACACTTACCGTGCAAACCCGTTTCAATAAATCAATTACCTGTTCTTTATAATCAGCGAATTTGTAAGTGTTGAATTTTTCGGCAATGGTGGGGTCGGTGGGTTTCTTTTCTTTGTACTGGTCAAGTATCCACTCCAATGCACTGCGGTTACCAAGTTTGTACTCCCATGCTTCGGCGGGAACGTTGGTTAAAAAACTGAGTTCATCCAGTTCTATAATACCGGCCTGCTTATCGGCTTTTAGTTTAGCTTTTACTTTGGGCTGCCGGGCATATAGTGCCTGCGGCTCTTCGGCCATAGTAAAAAGCTCTTTACTCTTTTTTGTTTCCTTTTTATCAGTATGCTGGTGCAGTTTCAACTCATACGGCTCTACTGTTTCATAATTGATATGCAAATCCATTAAAGCTTTGCCCCAATCTACCCATTGAAAGAAATTATCATAAAAAGGAATGCGGGGAAACTCCCTTTTTAAATTCAACTCATACTTTTTGCGGTAAGCCGGGTGGTGGAGTACGGCGTAAACATAATGGAATACATCATCCTTTTGCATCGAGGGAAATTCTAAACCTTTTGCTTTTTTCGGGTCAAATTTTTTATCTGGATGGCGAACCTCAAAGTAAGATTGTAAATATTTCTCCGCTTTCACTTCATCTATTGTAGAATGCTCTTCATTTTCATTCAGAAAATAATGGCGACGGAATTGCTGTAAACCCCAATCGGTAATGTTATCAATTTTTTGCCCATCTTCATTATAGCGATAGAACGGTAGGCATTGTGTTTTTTCGAGTAAATCGAAACCAAATAATATATTGGATGCAAAAGAAGAAAACGGCTTACTACTTGCTCTTCCTGAAAAGGTTATTATTTTATTATTTTCTTTTAGGCTGGTTCCGAATATATGATAATGATTAGATGTCAGCCTATCTGATAATAGCCTTTCTGAGTAATACAATTGTTTAAAAAATGGTCGATAAATAAAAGGAATTATCAAGTCTTCTCTTTTTTCTATCTGAATTTCTTTTTTTAAAGCACTTTTTAAAGCATCACTCCATTTGATTGTATAGTTAAGAGCTGCGTCATCATAATTTTTAGAATAAACCTGATTGTTATATCTAACTAAAAACCATTCTATCTTTTTAGTCAACTCTCTTTTATTATTGTCAAAAACCCATTCATCTCTTGCCGTATTAACACCATTTGATATAAAGGAAAACAGTTGCTCTTCAGCCTTTTCTATATTTTCTAATGGTAATAAGCCATCCCAATCATTTTTCGATAGGTTTATCCAATTGGAATTTTTATCAGGAATGATACTTGCAAAAGCAATATTTTCAAACTTATTATTTCGTAACCATTCAAGTTTTTTTTCTTTCCGCCAATCATCCTCCATTGTTACATACTCAATACGGCAGTTATGGTCTTGCAATGCTTTATCCTTTGTACGTACTAAAAACATAATGGCCACACCAGTTTGTATGCCAAATACATTGTGGGTGGTGCCGGCAATTTTTGGGTTGGCCCTTACATCGCTTTTGGTGTCTATAATGTAGGCATGGTCAAACTCCCGTTGTATTATTTTTCTAAAACCATCAAATGTGCGGCTTTCAATAAAACTGCGGTTGGTAATAAAGGCAATAATGCCATTCTCATTTATCCTGTCCATCGCCCAGCGATAAAACCGGCTGTACATATCATACAGTTTTGTTTTTTGCGCCGTGCTGGCTTTTATAAAAGTTTCTTTTATCCGTTTATCTATATGTTCGTATTCCCGGTTCTTATTATTTTCATTCTCGTTTTTCTGGTTGGCATTGTAAGGCGGGTTGCCAATAATCACTGAAATCTTTTTTGCATTCTGCCGTTTAATCCTTTGTGCATTTTCTGAGGTGAGGCCAAAAATGTCTGTCTGCTTTCCACCTAAACGGTTCTTGAAATCAATATTATCCAATGTATCAACAAAGCAACTGTTTACAAATTCCTCATAATACCCCATACGCTGCTTGAATGTAAATTCAATGTTCAGGTTAGCAATATAGTACGGCAGAATGGCCACATCGTTAGCATGTAGTTCGTTTTTGTATTTGTAAGCCAGGTGTTGTTTGGGAATATGTTCAATAATGTCGCAGATGAATGTACCGGTGCCTGTGGCCGGGTCAAGTATCTCTACATTTTGGTCAGATAGTGTTTTGTTGAAATGTTTTCCCAACAAATAGTCGGTACTTTCAATCATAAACTTCACTATCTCGTTGGGGGTGTAAACCACACCAAGCCGGTCAGCAGCTTTGGGATTATACACTTTGTAAAAGTTCTCGTACAATACTTTTAAGAACTTTTGTTTTTCATGGTGGTCAGAAATAGTGGCGGCTGTGGAATTAATGGTATCGTAATAATGTTCGATGCTGCCGAGTAAATTTTTCCGTTCGCTATGCGTAAAAAGGGTATTGATCAATTTTTCCAGTTCGGCAGCTACAGTGTTGTGTCGGTGAAACTCCGGGTCATCAAATATTTTATTAAAGATGTCGCTGGTAAGGATGTGCTGTATCATCATTTCCCGAACATCGGCAAGGGTAAAGTCCGGGTTTATCTCTGCCTTGCACAGTTCCAGGAAAGTATCCCGAACCGAAATGAAATTGGAGTTTTGTTTTCCACTTTCTTCAATGCGTTTGCGCAGCACTTCAATGATGTTGGGAATATCAGCCTTAAATTTTTCAATAGCATCTTCAAACTGGTAAACGGTGTCATTTTTAAAACTGATAAACTCTTTTAAGATAGCATCCAGTTCTTCAGCTTTACGGACATCGGCCCTTTTAAC
>JAYVKT010000219.1:0-5310 GCA_043768195.1 Chitinophagaceae bacterium
AGCCGATATAGGCGGAAGTTATTTCTTTTTTTAGCTGTTCTTCCGTTCCGGGCATGATGTCTTGTATCATCCCCCTCCATCGTAATT
This sequence comes from Chitinophagaceae bacterium, assembly GCA_043768195.1. Classification (GTDB taxonomy): domain Bacteria; phylum Bacteroidota; class Bacteroidia; order Chitinophagales; family Chitinophagaceae; genus JJ008. The sequence goes on from JAYVKT010000219.1 coordinate 88, forward strand.
CTTCTATCAAATTCATTTCTAAACGAGTGGTTTTCACAAAAATACGGCAGAATAAGGTTGACTAGCGGCCGGGGCAATATTTTTCTAATCAATTCGTTTTCAATAATCAGTCTTTTTGCTCCAGAACCTATGATTTTACAGGCCTAAAGACTAATTTTACAAACGTACCGTACTTATTGAAAGCAGAACTTACTCTATTGCTTATTAGAAAATTCAATGAATGAAAACGAACCGCTTATACCTAACCCTGTTAACTACGCTTTTCTTTTTATCCACCACCGCACAGTTCAGGAAATATTCCAATGAGTTTTTAAATATTGGGGCAGGTGCCAGAGGGCTTGCTATGGGCAGTGCCCAGGTAGCATCTGTTAATGATGGAACAGCCGGTTACTGGAACCCCGCAGGCCTTGTTGGTGTTACAGATTATCCTCAATTGAACCTGATGCATGCTGAATATTTTGCCGGTATTGGTAAGTATGATTATGTGGGGCTGGCTTTACCCACTGCTAACAAAAAAAGAACGATAGGTATTACCGGGCTTCGCTTTGCAGTAGATGATATTATGAATACATTATTTCTTGTAGAGCCGGATGGTTCGCTTAACTATAATAATATCCAGGAATTTTCCTCTGCGGATTATGCTTTCATTTTTTCATTTGCCCAAAAGTTGAAAGAAAGCGAAAAGAAGAACGTACATTTTGGAGTAAATGCTAAAGTAATACATCGCAGTGTAGGTAAGTTTGCTAAAGCATGGGGATTTGGATTGGATGCCGGTTTGCAAATATTACGCAACCAGTGGAGGTTTGGTGTTGCTGCCCGTGACATTACCAGCACATTCAATGCCTGGTCTTTTACATTTACTGAAAGGGAAAAAGAAGTTTTATACCTCACTAATAATGAAATTCCTGTTAAGTCAACAGAACTTACTGCACCCCGGCTTGTATTAGGCATAGGTCGTGAGTTTAAATTAGGAAAAAAATCCAGCCTGCTGGCAGAAGCAAATTTTGATGTAACCTTTGACGGGCAGCGAAACACCGTAATCAGCTCTGACCCGGTAAGTGTTGACCCGAAGATGGGTTTGGAGTTGAATATAAATAATGTCTTTTTTCTGCGTGGGGGCATTAATAATTTTCAAAAAGCCCTATCTGACGGCGACACAGTAAACCAGAAGAAAGTATGGATTTACCAACCCAGTGCTGGTGCAGGATTTAAAATCTCCAACGTAACCGTAGATTATGCTTTTGCAAACCTTGCTAATCAATCAAACCCATTATTTACCCATGTATTTTCTTTGCGATTAAACATGGTTAGTAATAAAAAAAATAATTAACCGTACCTGTACTGATAAAACTTGATTCAATGAAAAAACTTTTACTTCCGTTGTTGCTTTTTACAGGCTTGTCCACAGGATTCTGCGAATTAGCACAGTCGCAGGCATATAATAACGAGTGGATTAATTATAGCCGCACTTACTATAAATTTAAAGTAGGTGCTACTGGTTTATACAGGATCAGCCAGGCTACCCTTACATCTATTGGGATTGCCAGCACCCCGGCTGAACAGTTTCAACTATGGAGAAACGGAAAAGAAGTGCCGCTTTACACATCATTGCCATCAGGCCCACTTGGTGGTTCGGATTACATTGAGTTTTGGGGAGAAATGAATGATGGTAAACCTGATAGTGTTTTATACAAGAACATAGACTATCAGTTGAATAGGAAATGGAGCCTCGAAACCGATACAGCCGCTTTCTTTCTTACTATTAATCCTGTAGGCGGCAACACCAGGTTTACTTCTGCCGCCAATAGTTTACCAACTGCCATTCCGGTAGAGCCTTTTTTCATTCATACAGAGGCGATTTATTACAAGGAAAAATTAAATCCCGGTTATGCAGCTGTTGTTGGTGAATATGTTTACTCATCAGCTTATGATCAGGGAGAAGGGTACACTTCTTCAGATGTTTTTACAAACCAGGCCAAAACAAGCCCTTATTTAAATCTTAGCCCCTATGCAGGCGCCGGGGCACCTACTCCTGTATTAAAGCTAAATGCAATAGGCAATGCATTAAACCCAAGAACAGTAGAAGTAAAGGCGAATGGAACTATAGTAGCAAACATTACAATGGATTACTTCGATTATATCAAAGCAGTAGTTCCAATTAGCCAAGCAGCAGTAAACACCGGTGGTGTATTTATTGATGTTACCAACCGGTGTCTTACAACAACGTCCGATAGGATGGTGGTGGCTCAAACCGAGTTAGTTTATGCCCGGCTTTTTAATTTCGGTGGAGCCAATAAGTTTGAATTTACTTTAGCAGCCAACGCTGCCGGAAATTATCTTGAAATAAGTGGGTTTAACCACAGTGGGGTTAGCCCGGTATTATATGATTTTACTAATGGAAAAAGATATGTTTGCGATATAACTGACCCCTTGTTGGTTAAGGTAGTGTTGCAACCCTCTGCCACAGAAAGAAAATTGCTTCTTGTGTCACAACACACATCCGTTCCAATTGCAATTACAACTTTGCAACAGCGAAATTTTGTAAACTATGGTTTAGCTGCTAATCAGGGAAATTATTTAATCATAAGTCATCCTGCATTGACTACAGGAGTAGCAGGCAGCAACCCGGTAAACGAGTACAAAAATTATCGCCGTTCTGCAGCCGGAGGAAGCCACACTGCACAAATTTATATGTCTGACGAACTGATTGATCAGTTTGCATTTGGTATAAAAAAGAACCCTTTGGGTCTTCGCAACTTTATCCGCTGGGCAAGGAATACTTACACGGTGCCAATTAAAAACGTACTTATAATTGGTAAGGGATTAAGCTATCCGCAGTACCGTGCATTTGAAAGCTCAGCTGATGTTGAAAAGCTTGCTTTTGTTCCAACATTTGGCTTGCCCGGATCCGATCAATTACTGACGGCAGAACCAGGGCCGGATCAAATACCCAAAGTACCTATCGGCCGTATTTCGGCAATAACACCGGCCGAAGTAGCCATATATCTTGCTAAAGTGATTCAGTATGAACAGGCGCAACAATTTTCATCTCCTTTCATCAGAGACAGGGCATGGCTTAAAAATGCTGTGCATGTAGTTGGTGCAAGTGATGCAAATCTTGGTGCCATTCTTTCCACAAACATGACTAATTATAGCAGGATTATTTCTGATACGCTATACGGAGCTAATGTAAATACGTTTAGCAAAGTATCTGCAGCACCCGTAGAGCAGGCAAGCAGTACAAGACTGCAAAATCTGTTTCAGGAAGGAATAGGGGTGATGACTTATTTCGGACACTCTTCTGCTACTACTTTAGAATTTAACCTTGATAATCCTGAAGGGTATAATAACCCCGGCAAATACCCGGTTACTATTGTAATGGGATGTAATGCGGGCAACTTTTTTAATTATAATACCCTTCGCTTTACAACCAAAGAAACCCTTTCTGAAAAATTTGTGTTGGCAGACCAACGGGGTTCTATTGCCTTTATTGCAAGCACCCACTTTGGCATTGTGCATTATCTTGACATCCTTAATACAAGAACATATAACGCAGCATCTGTTTCTCATTATGGCAAATCTATTGGCGAAATATTAATTGAATCCTTCGCCCAGGTATTTAACCTTACTACTCAAAATGATTATTATGCAAGGTTTCACTGCGAGCAAACGACCATACACGGAGACCCCGCTATAAAGCTTGACGGCTCTACCAGCAAGCCAGATTATGTAATTGAAGATCCGCTTATAAAAGTTAGCCCATCATTTATTTCTGTAGCAGAAACCAGTTTTAAGGTGGATGCTAAGTTTATGAATATTGGCAAGGCTATCAACAGGAATATAGTTGTGGAGGTAAAAAGAACCTACCCGGATCTTACTACACAAGTAATACGCAGAGATGTAATTCCTGGTATCCGATACATTGATTCACTTTCTTACACAATTGATATAGTGCCCACCAGAGATAAAGGGCTGAATAAAATAACTATTTGTGTAGATGCTGATAATGTGGTGGATGAATTATATGAAAGCAACAACTGCATTACAAAAGAAGTATTTGTTTTTGAAGATGAAGCAAGACCTGTTCATCCTTACACATTTGCGGTAGTAAACCGGCAGGATGTTAAGCTTATTGCGTCAACGGCTAATCCATTTGTTGGATTAAAGCAGTATGCAATGGAGATGGATACCACAGAATTTTTTAACTCTCCGGCTAAAATTAGCCGAACTATAAATTCCACAGGCGGTTTACTCGAGTTTACTCCTGGTGTTACTTTTACTGATAGCACGGTATATTACTGGCGGGTAGCTCCTGTACCGCTTAGCGGTCAGCCGGTTTGGAATAAGTCTTCGTTTGTATATCTGAACCCTGCCGGGCCTAATGCAAGTGATTATGGATTTAATCAATCTCATTTTTATCAACAGACAAAATCAACTTACGATAGGGTAAAGCTGGATTCGGCCAGCCGCTCACTAAAATTTGCAGATGTTAATAATAATCTTTTTATACGACTAGGTACCTGGATAACAAGTGGTGTTACGCAAGATGCAGGACTGTCAGTAGCTGTAAACGGTGTAACATCAATCAGGCTGATGTGTTGGTTCTCTTCATTAGTATTTAATGTATTTGATGCTACGTCTTTCAAGGCATGGGAAAATCAAACTGTAGTGCCGCACACATATCCAGCCACATTAGGCCAGGGCTTATATAACAGTACAGATAATAACTGCTTCGGAAGGCAAAGAACTTTCAATTTTGAATACCGGTATGTGGATACATCAAGTCGTAGAAAGATGATGGATTTTATGAGGGATATAGTACCCAATGGTGCTTATGTTGTAGTAAGAAATTTTACATTAAATCCAACCTTTGGTTTTCCTGACGCCTGGGCAGCTGATTGGGCCGCTGATACTGCTCTTCATGGTTCGGGTAAATCTTTATACCATTATTTAAAGAATGCCGGACTTAGCAGCATTGATTCATTTTACCGGGCAAGGCCATGGGCACTGGTATACAAAAAGAACGATCCTTCTTTCACTCCAAAATGGTTAATGGGAGAAGGGATGTTTGACAATCCCACACTGTCGGTAGAGTGCCCGACTATCGATACCGTTGGTTATATTACCTCACCTGTTTTCGGAAAAGCAAAGGCATGGAAACAATTAAAATGGAGGGGGAACGGCGATGCGAATGGGGATCTGGCAACTGTCGATGTTATCGGT